>JBQTJZ010000076.1:0-3320 GCA_052386615.1 Methylophilaceae bacterium | reverse complement strand
TTTTTGAAGTAATGGCACTATCGCTGGCTACCTGTTTAGCTTCTTTTTGCTGCACGGCAGATTTATAGGTCGCAAATTCATCTTGGCTTAGGCTACCATTGCGATTTTTATCCGCTTTGGCAAATCCGCCTCCATCAAAGAGTGGGTCTTGCTTAATCTCCGTTGCGCTTAGCTTGCTGTTGCTATCTGCATCTAACAACTTAAATTCGCGCTGATAAATATTCTGATCTGAAGGGTCTGGGGTAATAGCCAATATTGGCATGCTTACCAGACCGGTTAAACTTAACATAACAGCCTGCTTTAGATTTAATTTCATTACTTTCTCCTTATGCTTTAAGCTTCCAAGCGACAGTCTGACCTGCTCTTAATGGCACAAGTTCATCGCCATCAAATGGCAAACTTTTTGGTACGATCCAATCTTCTTTAACCAAAGCGATTTTTTCGGCATTTCTCGGCAACCCATAAAAATCTGCCCCATAAAAACTGGCAAACGCCTCTAGCTTATCTAATGCATCGGCGGCTTCAAACGCTTCTGCATAAAGCTCAATCGCCGCATGTGCTGTATAAATACCCGCACAGCCACAAGCCGCTTCTTTAGTCTGCCTCGCATGTGGGGCACTATCAGTGCCCAAGAAAAATTTTGGATTACCAGAAATGGCTGCCTCAACGAGCGCTAAACGATGTATTTCACGCTTCAGCACTGGAAGACAATAATGATGTGGCTGAATTCCGCCTTGAAACATAGTGTTACGGTTCATCAGCAGATGATGTGCGGTGATAGTCGCGGCAACATTATTGGGCGCCCTTGTGACAAAATCAACAGCCTCTTTTGTGGTGATGTGTTCAAATACCATCTTAAGGGTTGGATAACGCTTAAGCAATGTCCCCATCGTTCGTTCAATAAATACTTTTTCACGATCAAATACATCAATATTGGCATCTGTCACCTCGCCATGCATCAATAATGGCAACCCCACTTGTTGCATCGCTTCTAGCGCTTCCACGCAAAACCCTAAGCTAGTCACCCCAGAATCACTATTCGTTGTTGCCCCTGCCGGGTAAAGCTTTACGCCATGCACAAAACCACTTGCCTGCGCCTGTATCATCTCATCTGCTGTGGTTTTATCTGTGAGATACAGCGTCATTAATGGCTCAAACATAGCTCCCTGCGGCAACGCCTGCAAAATACGCTCACGATAGTGGCGTGCCTGTGCCGTTGTGATCACAGGCGGTCGCAAATTGGGCATTACAATAGCACGTGCAAACTGGCGTGCCGTATCAGCCAGCACCGCCTTAAGCGCTTCGCCATCTCGCAAATGTAGATGCCAGTCGTCAGGTCGGGTAATCGTGATGAAATCAGCCATTGTTTTTTAATTCCAAAGCAAAATCATAGAGCATGTTTTTTTTAGCGCCAGTAATTTCTGTTGCCAATGTTACTGCTTGCTTCAATGGCAAAGTTGCCAGCAATGTTTTAAGTACCCGAATATACTCATCATTTAAGCCTTCTTCCTCCATGATTGGTGCAGGCTCTACCAATAATACAAATTCACCGCGCTGCTGGTTAACATCCGCTTTAAGCCATTTTAATGCATCGACTAGGCTACCGCGAAAAAAAGTTTCAAACGTTTTGGTTAGCTCACGCGCAATCACAATGTTGCGTACGCCAAACATCGCCCCCATGTCTGCCATACTTTCCAGCACCCGATGTGGCGCTTCATAAAAGGCCAATGTATAGGGGTGCGCAAGCAACGTACTCAAGGCTTTTTTGCGTGCGCTACTGCTAGCCGGTAAAAATCCAACAAAGGTGAAGCCATTCGCACAGATGCCACTCGCAGACAGGGCAGCAACGACTGCGCTTACGCCAGGTACAGGCACAACTTTGAACCCTGCTGCTGCTGCTGCTGCCACTGCTATTGCCCCCGGATCGCTCACCGCTGGCGTGCCTGCATCTGTCACGAGCGCAATAGTTTCACCTGCTTGCAGACGTTGAATAAGCTGCTGCGAAGATCGGTGCTCGTTGTGCTGGTGTAGCACGAACAGTTTTTTACTGATACCAAAGTGAGCAAGTAAGCCCGAAGTGTGTCGTGTATCTTCTGCGGCAATAACATCCACACTTTTCAATATTTCTAATGCGCGTATGGTGATATCGCCCAAATTACCAATTGGCGTAGCAACCACATATAATATCGCTTGTGTCATTCCTTAAATTTTAACGCGAAGCTTGCATAACGCCTATCAAATTCAACCTGATATGAAAATCAATAAGAGTAATGCGGGATTTGAGGCAGAAAAATTAGCTGCAACTTTTTTAATGAATCATGGCCTTAAACTGGTGACGCAAAACTACCACTGCCGATTTGGTGAAATCGATTTGATTATGCTTGACGTTAGCACACTTGTATTCGTCGAGGTTAGGCTACGTTCTAATGCCAAGTTTGGTGGCGCTAGCGCCAGTATCACCCCTCAAAAAAGACAAAAATTGATTATTACCGCACAGCATTATTTACAGCAACATGGCGAATGTGCTTGTCGCTTTGATGCCATTTTAATGCACAAAACCGATTTAAAAAATATTGAATGGTTACGTAATGCATTTGACGCATAAAGGGCGTATCATTCGCAAAAAAATAGTACGCTATCATCTTTAATACAATCTCAGGTTATTTACTTAGGAGACCTCAATGCATGTCCTGACCAAATTCATTCTTGCCAGCACCTTAACCGCAGCTATAACCACTCAGCTAACTGCCTGCTTTCCAGTGGTTGCAGGAGGCGCAGCAGCAGGCGGTGCAATTGCAGCCGATAGACGCACTTCCGGTATTTTTGTGGAAGATGAAAATATTGAACTCAAAGCTGTGAAAGAAATGGAAACCCAATTAGGCGAGAACGCGCATGTTAACGTCACCAGCTATAACCGTAATGTGCTGCTCACAGGTGAGGTGCCGGATGAAGCAGCCAAAACCAAAGCAGAGGGCTTTGTAAAAGCAATTAGCAATGTACGCAATATCACCAATGAAATTGTGATTGGGCCTAAAACGTCTTTGAGTTCTCGGAGCAACGACACTTATATTACCTCAAAAATCAAAACAAAATTTGTAACCGAAAACCAGTTTCAAGCCAATTTCGTCAAAATAGTCACCGAAAACAGCGTGGTGTATTTGCTTGGCATTGTGAATAAGACCGAAGCAGATGCGGCAACGGGAATTGCTCGCACGACCGATGGTGTAGAAAAAGTGGTGAAAGTTTTTGAATATATCAATTAAGTTAAGAACATAAAATGACAACAAAACATGTAGAAATTATTATTCAAAGTCTAACGC
>JBQTJZ010000075.1:0-20775 GCA_052386615.1 Methylophilaceae bacterium | reverse complement strand
GTGATTCCGGTGAATAAGGTGGCGGAAGGTCGTCCCCATGTGGTAGACATGATTAAAAATAATGAAATTAGCTTTATTGTGAACGTTACCGAAGACAAAAAAGCGGTGGTAGATTCTTACGAAATTCGTCGTAGTGCGCTACAAAACAAAGTGACTTACTACACGACACTGGCGGGCGCAAAAGCCGCCTGCATCGGCATGGCGCATATGCAAGAATTAAACGTAGAGTCGATTCAAGACTTGCATAAAAAGCGCGTTTAAAATAAACTGAACCTTTTGAAACCACACTCTTAAGGGTGTGGTTATTTTTTTAGTTAAGGTTATAGTGATGGCGCTTAATCAAATCCCAGTGACAGTGCGCGGTGCGGAGCTGTTAAAAGAAGAATTGCAGCGTTTGCGTAGCATGGATCGTCCCCATGTGATTCAAGCCATTGCCGAAGCGCGTGCGCAGGGCGATTTATCTGAAAATGCAGAATACGAATCTGCAAAAGAGCGTCAGAGTTTTATTGAAGGGCGCATTGCTGAACTCGAGTCAAAATTATCGAACTTACAAGTGATTGACCCCAAAACCCTGAATGCAGAAGGCCGCGTTGTATTTGGTGCGACCGTGAATATTGAAGATTTGGATTCGGGCGATCACAAAACGTATCAGATTGTGGGAGACGACGAGGCCGACATTAAGGGGGGGAAAATTTCAGTCAGCTCGCCGATTGCGCGCGCTTTAATCGGGAAATCTGCCGGGGATGTGGCTGAAGTAGCGGCACCAGTCGGTATTAAAGAATACGAAGTCCTTGATGTGTTATATATTTAGGATGAACCTTACCTAACGACATGGCTTATAGACTATCACTTATTATCATCACCCTTTGGGTGGGAGCACTGTGGACGACTGGCTTAACCGCCTATGTGCTATTTGATGCGCTTGAAGATAAACAACTTGCAGGCAGCTTGGCCGCCAAGTTGTTCACTATGGTGAGTTATATCGGTATGGTAAGTGCCTTCTATTTGCTGATACAGCGTTTACTTGATGTTGGAAGTGGCGCACTCAAACAAGGATT
This sequence comes from Methylophilaceae bacterium, assembly GCA_052386615.1. GTDB lineage: Bacteria > Pseudomonadota > Gammaproteobacteria > Burkholderiales > Methylophilaceae > JBQTJZ01. The sequence continues at coordinate 19,717 of JBQTJZ010000075.1, read as the reverse complement.
TTTTTTGGCAGTTTTTATCATGCTGTTATTAGTATTGGCAGGCCATTTCGGTATACAGCCATTACTTGCTCAACTTAAAACAGAGGCACTACCAAACGACGTGATGAACAGCGTATTTGCTGATCGCTTCAGATCGTGGCACGGTGTGGCGAGTGTAGCGTATTTGTTGGAGTGTTTACTAGGGTTTGTGTTGGTATTAAAAGCGCGCTAGTCACTAAAATTACTTAGGAATGTGAATTTTCGCTTTTTCTTTGATGGATTCACTGGCGCGATAAAACACCAATTGTTTACCGATGTGATGAATCGCAACGGCATTCATTTTTGCCGCTATTTCTGTCAACATCAATCTGCGGTCATCTCGGTTATCTCCAGCTACTTGTACCTTAATTAACTCGTGCGCATTGAGATTAAGCTCAATTTCTTTTAAAACATTTTCAGTTAAACCGTGGTTACCTATCATTACTACGGGATTTAAATGATGGGACAACCCACGTAAATAACTGATTTGTTTGGTATTTAGCTTCATTTTGCCCATATTCTCTAAACAACATTTTACCACGAAACCCTGTAAAATTGAGTTATGAAACCTACACGTACTAGTAAAGCTTGGATGCAAGAACATCTGAATGATGAATTTGTAAAGCGTGCACAAAAAGAGGGTTATCGCGCCCGTGCAGCTTACAAACTCATCGAAATTGACGATAAGGACAAATTAATTAAACCGGGCATGACCATTGTCGATTTAGGCTCAACACCAGGCAGCTGGTCACAAGTAGCGGTACAACGCCTTAAGGGTCAAGGGCGTGTTATCGCGCTTGATTTACTAGACATGGCGCCAATCAAGGGTGTACAGTTTATTCAAGGCGATTTTCGAGAAGAAAGTGTGTTGAAACTATTAGAAGAAAAGTTAGAAAATCAGCAGGTAGATCTTGTAATTGCTGATATGGCACCCAATATCAGTGGAGTGAAAGATGTAGATCAAGCTGGGGCAAGCTATTTAACCGAATTGGCGTTAGCGTTTAGTCAGCAGTGGTTGAAACCTCGGGGCAATTTTCTAGTCAAAGTTTTCATCGGGTGCGGATTTGATGAAATTGTTAACCATATGCGGTCACAATTTGAAAAAGTAGTGACGCGTAAACCAAAGGCCTCACGCGATCGTAGCACTGAAGTCTATTTATTAGGGATATGCCGAAAATAGCGTTGGAATGGTTTAGAATGAATGAAAGTTTACCCACTTAAAAAGGAATGGGCGAGTGAATAATATCGTAAAAAGTATTGCAATCTGGATTGCCGTAGGGTTGGTATTAATGACAGTTTTTAATCAGTTTGGTGGCGCTAAAAAAGCCGATAGCCAAATGGTTTATTCGCAATTTATGCAAGAAGTGAAAGATGGTCGCATTGCTAAAGTACAAATAGATGGTCGCGTCGTACATGGCAAAACACAAGACGGTAAAGAATTTAGTACCTACACACCTAACGATTTATGGATGGTGAACGATTTACTTAAATACAACGTAGTCGTTGAGGCCAAAGCTGAGCAACAACGTTCTGTTCTACTAGAAATATTTATGTCGTGGTTTCCCATGATATTGCTGATTGGTGTGTGGATTTTCTTTATGCGCCAAATGCAAGGCGGCGGTAAAGGGGGCGGACCATTTTCGTTTGGTAAAAGTAAGGCGCGTCAATTGGATGAAAGCGCCAATCAAACTACATTTGCCGATGTGGCTGGTTGTGACGAAGCCAAGGAAGAAGTGATTGAATTGGTTGAGTTTTTACGTGACCCAGGCAAATTTCAAAAATTGGGCGGGCGTATTCCACGTGGCGTATTAATGGTAGGTCCTCCTGGTACAGGTAAAACCTTGCTTGCGCGCGCGATCGCAGGCGAGGCAAAAGTGCCCTTCTTTACTATTTCGGGCTCTGACTTTGTTGAAATGTTTGTAGGTGTAGGCGCGGCGCGGGTGCGCGACATGTTTGAGACTGCTAAAAAGAACTCACCTTGTATTATTTTTATCGACGAGATAGATGCGGTAGGGCGCAGTCGTGGTGCAGGTACTGGCGGGGGCAACGATGAACGTGAACAGACACTTAACCAATTGCTGGTTGAGATGGATGGCTTCGAGGCAAATTCGGGGGTGATTGTGATTGCCGCAACTAACCGTGCAGATGTGCTGGATAAAGCCCTATTGCGCCCGGGCCGTTTTGACCGTCAGGTGATGGTGAGTTTGCCCGATATCAAAGGTCGCGAGCAAATCCTGTTAGTACATATGCGTAAAGTGCCGATTGACCCTGATGTGAAGGCAGATATTTTAGCGCGTGGCACGCCAGGGTTTAGTGGCGCGGATTTGGCTAATCTAGTGAACGAAGCAGCTTTGTTCGCTGCACGTCGTAATAAGCGCACTGTAGATATGCAAGATTTTGAAGATGCCAAAGATAAGATCTACATGGGTCCAGAACGTAAGAGCATGGTAATGCGCGAAGAAGAGCGCCGTAATACGGCGTATCACGAATCGGGCCATGCTGTGGTTGCTAAGCTGTTGCCAACGGCTGACCCGGTACATAAGGTGACGATTATGCCGCGAGGTTGGGCGCTTGGCTTAACTTGGCAATTGCCAGAGTTTGACCGTATTAGCAACTACAAAAACAAAATGCTGGAAGAGATTTCTATTTTGTTTGGCGGACGTATTGCTGAAGAAGTGTTTATGCATCAGATGTCTACAGGCGCCTCAAACGATTTTGAGCGTGCCACCAAAATGGCACGTGATATGGTGACCAAATATGGCATGTCGGATGCCTTAGGAACTATGGTATATGCGGGTAGCGAACAGGACTCATTTTTTGGTAGTATGAGCTCTAAAACCGTATCAGAAGCAACACAGCAAAAAGTGGATGCAGAAATTCGTCGTATTTTGGATGAGCAGTACGCAATTGCACGTCGATTGCTGGAAAACAATAAAGATAAGGTGGAAGCGATGATGGCTGCGTTGATGGAATATGAAACGATTGATGCAGACCAGATTAACGATATTATGGCAGGCATTACAGTGCGCCCGCCTAAGCCAAGCCAATCAAAAACCAATGCTACTGGAAGTTCGCCCGGAGCTGCAGGTAGTGGTGCGGCGCCAGCGCCACAACCAACCGCTAAGAGTTAAGTTGATATTTAGGTTAGAATAAGGGTGAGTGAATAACTGACCCTTATTTTTTACCCTTTTTATTTGATGCGATTTCATTGCGGAAATTTTCAGCTTAATCTTAATCGCCCGTATATCATGGGCATTGTCAACGTTACTCCGGACTCTTTCTCGGATGGCGGTCAATTCGATACAATCGATAAAGCAGTTGCGCATGCACAGGATTTAATTGCAGAAGGCGCGGATATTCTGGATATTGGGGGTGAATCCACGCGACCCAATGCAACACCAGTAAGCCTGCAACAAGAGCTAAGCCGTGTGATTCCCGTGATAGAGGCTTTGGCTAAGCAAGTGAGCATTCCGATTTCTATCGACACTTACAAGCCAGCAGTGATGCAAGCAGCGATTGATGCAGGTGCCAGTATCGTTAACGATGCGCGCGCGCTGCAAGAGAACGGCGCACTGGAGATGGTGGCTAACAGCAATGCAGGGGTGTGCCTCATGCACATGCAAGGCACCCCGCAAACCATGCAAAACAACCCACAATACGCAGATGTGGTGGGCGAGGTTTCCCACTTTTTAATGGAGAGAATACAGCTTTGCAAGCAAGCAGGTATTGCTGAGAACCGTATTGTGATTGACCCGGGATTTGGGTTTGGCAAAAGTAGAGCGCATAATATCAGTCTAATTAAACAGTTGGAATTGTTCACAAATATTGGTTATCCACTGCTGGTGGGGTTATCTCGTAAATCGGTACTTGGACAAGTAACTGGCCAAGATGTTGACAGCAGGCTTTATGCCAGCGTTGCCGCTTCTGTTATCGCTGCGCTGAAAGGCGCTAAAATAATACGGGTGCACGATGTGAAAGCAACAATGGAAGCGCTCAAGGTAGTGGCAGCCATTCAATAATGATGAGTAAAAATAATGAGTAAAAAATATTTTGGGACAGATGGTATTCGTGGCAAAGTGGGCGAACACCCTATTACGCCAGAATTTGTGATGCGTTTGGGCTATGCGGCTGGTAAGGTACTGACTTCGGTAAAAAGCAATTTAGCAAAAGGGGCAAAACCTGCGGTGCTTATTGGTAAAGACACGCGCATTTCAGGCTATATGTTAGAAGCAGCACTGGAGGCGGGTTTGTCGGCAGCAGGTGTGGATGTGCTGCTGACGGGGCCAATGCCAACGCCCGCAGTGGCCTATTTGACACGCGCTTTGAGAGCACAGGCAGGTATTGTTATTTCTGCCTCGCATAATCCTTATTACGATAACGGGATCAAGTTTTTCTCAAGCCAAGGTGCCAAGCTACCAGATGACATCGAACATGCAATCGAGGCGGAGCTAGATCAGCCGATGTGGGTGATGGAATCCGGTTCGCTTGGCAAGGCGCGTCGCATCGATGATGCGGCTGGGCGTTATGTGGAATTTTGTAAAAGTACATTTCCTAATCATTTGGATTTACGTGGCTTAAAAATTTTATTGGACTGTGCGCATGGGGCTACCTACCATGTCGCGCCAGATGTATTCCATGAGTTGGGAGCAGAAATAGTGACCATGGGCGATAAGCCAGATGGCCTAAATATCAATAGCAACGTAGGCTCTACACACCCGCAGTCTTTGCAAAAGACTGTGGTGGAATATCAAGCAGATTTAGGAATTGCCTTTGATGGCGACGGTGACCGCGTGGTGATGGTGGATGCCGAAGGCAATTTGCTAGATGGAGACCAGTTGTTGTATATCATCGCACTTGGTTTATACGCCAAAGGCAAACTAAAAGGCGGTGTTGCGGGCACGCTGATGACGAATTTGGCTTTGGAGCATGCCCTGCAAAAACACCAAATTCCGTTTGCGCGCGCCAAAGTGGGCGACCGCTATGTGCTAGAACTGTTAAACGAGAAAAACTGGAAATTAGGCGGTGAGAATTCTGGGCATATCCTAACTTTGGATAAACATACCAGCGGCGATGCCATTATTGCCGCTTTGCAGGTACTGCATGCGGTTAAAGTAAGTGGAAAAACACTAGGCGAGTTAGGTAAACAGCTTAAGCTTTATCCGCAAGTGTTAATTAATGTAACAACCAAACAAAAGCTGGACTTAGAAACCAAGCTGATTCAAAACGCAGTTAAACAAGCTGAATTGGAGCTTAAGGGGGCAGGTCGCGTATTGTTGCGCGCTTCCGGTACCGAGCCGAAAATACGGGTGATGGTAGAAGGCGAGAACAAAATATTAGTACAGCAACTCGCAGAAAGAATCGCGACAGTGGTGCAAACTATGAGCCATTAGGTTAGTAGCGGTTTGTTTTCTAGATCCATTTGAGAGGCAATATTTCAAAAAACGGTCACATTACTTTCATCAATGAGTCATATAGCCAGTGCATGCTGACAGCCTATGCAAGTTAAAGGGGCTGTGATGACTAGTAAAATGCGTTTGTATCTCACACGCATGAATCATTTTGATAGCACTTTGTGTATTAAAGTGAACCACACCAGCCAGTACCGTTTGGTGCGTTATTGGTTCAGGCTAATGAGCCGATTGGGTGACGGTGTCTTTTGGTATGCGCTCCTAGCAGCAATTCTTGTTATGCAAGGCGAGGCAGCATGGTTACCGTTGTTACACATTGCGTGTACGGGGTTAACTGGCACATTGATTTATAAGTGGTTAAAAGGCAAGACACTACGTCCAAGACCGTACGAAGTACATCAGGATGTTTGGTTAACAGGCAAGCCTTTAGATCGTTTTAGCTTTCCATCAGGTCACACCTTACACGCCGTAGCATTTTCTGGGGTTACGCTGGCTTATTATCCTGCACTTGCAGCGTTAGTTATTCCGTTCAGTGTAATGGTAGGTATGTCTCGAGTGATTCTTGGCTTGCATTACCCGAGTGATGTGCTGGCTGGTGCACTCATCGGCGCACTCATATCAGCCATCTCTATTGCTTTAATCTTTTAGTCTTTGAGTAACGAGGTGCTGTAATAAGTAATTGGCATTGCATAATTATCGGTAAGCTCCTCCAGACAACGATGACGCCACACCCCCAAGCGCTTCAAATCATCTATTGTAGGTAGTTCTGGCTCCCAATCGGGTCGATGGCCTGCCAGTACTTTATGAAACTCGCTGAGCGCGCTCAAGGTTTCGCTGACATAGTAATTAAAATGGGTAGGCTTCTCGTTGTTCCTTAATTGGATGATGCCGTGAATTAAATCCGGGAGTCGAACTAGTCTCAGCAGTCGATCTGCATAAGCCAGGAAAAGAAGTTTGTTTTTAACCAGATGCGGCGACTGTTGAAAGCAGGGGGCAATGAATTGGCTAATTAAATCCGTGTGTTCAGTGAGTAGCTGACTAGGCGTGAGTTTGATAGCCGCCTTAACGTGCGCATCCATCGCCCATTCCGAGCCAATATGCGTCAAGATGCTTTGGTTTAACCATAACGCCTCATGCGCGGGTACAAAGTGATTGTGTGCAATGACATCTACGTACAAATGGCTGGCATACCCTATGGCGATAGCCATTTCGGCTTGCGAGGTTGCATGATGAATTAAATATTCTGCTTTTTGCCATTGATGCGTAGTATTAAATCTTTTTGAGATGACAGCTAAGTCAGGCAAGCATGCGCCCGCCATCACTAATTCGGGGAACTGCTTAATGGCGTTTCTAAAACGCCTATCTAATAGCGGGGCAGCCAGCAGTAGCGATTGTGCAAAATAAACATGGGTGTATAAGCCCCAAGCGTTAGCATCTAGGGCATAAAAACTTAACGGTAAACCCCAGCAAACTGCATTCAATATTTTACGCATGTGCATGACGGCTAATTTGTCATAGAGATGTGAAAAATAAATGACAATCTGATGATTGATTCATGACATGACACAATTGCACTACTATTTATTTTGTCATATTCATGGAATTGTCACATTTTGCACTTACCATGTTTTGGTCGATAGCGAATGAACCAATTTGAAAAGAATGAAAATTTTATTTATCTCGGATGTCTACTTTCCGCGTGTCAATGGAGTATCAACTTCAATTCATACTTTTATCGGTCAGTTGCAATTGCTGGGGCATCAGGTGGATTTAATCGCCCCCGATTATGGCAAGCTGAATACGAAAGAACACTTTGTAAGGCGTATTGCTGCGCGTAGTATTTATTTTGATCCTGAAGATAAACTCATGAAATATGGCGAGGCACTTAAGTCATTGCCAGCACTGCAACAAGAAAAATATGATTTGATCCATATACATACGCCATTCGTTGCGCATTATTTAGGGCTTAAGTTAGCCCGTTTTCTCAACATCCCGTGTGTGGAAACCTATCACACTTTTTTTGAAGATTACTTGCATCATTATTTACCGTGGATTCCGCAAAAACTGGCACGCGGCATTGCACGTATTATTTCTAAAAAACAGTGCAATGCGGTGAATGCAATTGTTGCACCATCGCGACCAATGCTAGACGTGCTAAGGGGTTATGGCGTGAGCGCAAATGCTGAAGTCATTCCTACTGGCCTACAAGAAAAAAGTTTTGCCAAAGCGGATGGGGCAAGATTCAGAACGCAATATGGTATTGCGCCAAACAGACCAATGCTACTTTATGTTGGGCGCGTGGCATTTGAAAAAAACATCGATTTTTTGTTAGCAATGACCGGGTGTTTAATCTCCACCTATCCAGAAGTTTTATTGGTAGTGACTGGCGAAGGGCCGGCAGAAAAATCTTTGCATGCATTAGCAAAAAAACTTAATTTAGAGAACAATATTAAATTCATTGGCTACCTAGATCGCAATACCGAATTAAACGCATGTTATCAGTCTGCTGATATATTTGTGTTTTCCTCAAAAAGTGAAACACAGGGCTTGGTGTTATTGGAGGCGATGGCGCAAGGTACGCCAGTAGTGGCAATCGCTGAACTAGGAACGGCCTCCATCTTAGTAGAAGGAGAAGGTGCGATGATTGCGACGGATGCTGTGAAAGATTTTGCAGCTAAGGTGGCTTACCTGTTAGAAAATCCACTGCAACGCAAAGCGCTTGGCAGAAAAGCAAAAGCTTACGTACAGCGCTCATGGACAGCTAGCGTTCAGGCTGAACGAATGGCACTGTTTTATCGCACTATTATCAATAAATAGTAAACAATAAAAAAGCCAGCACTGCTGGCTTTTTTATTCAATGGAATGATTTGGCTAAATTACAACTCTTCCCCTTTGGTATGGCGCACATCACGCCCTTCCACAATATAAATCACTTGTTCTGCAATATTTTTTGCGTGATCGCCCACCCGTTCAATGGCGCGTGCAATGGTAATAATATCGAGTGCGGTGGTAATCGCTCGTGGATCTTCCATCATGTAGGTGATGAGTTGACGCACAATCGCTTTGAACTCGTTGTCTAAATCTTCATCGGCGGCAATCACCACCATAGCCTCTACAGTATCTAATCTGGCAAAGGTGTCTAACGCTTTTCTTAATTGGGAACTGGCGGCTTTCGCTAAGTGCCTAACATCGCTTGTCGCCTTGTGCACGGTAACGTCGCGCTCTTGAATACGGCGGATACTTTTGGCCATTTTCTTAATCTCGTCACCAGAGCGCTCAAGATCGGTCACCATTTTGCTAATCGCCATAATGAGACGTAAATCCGAGGCGGTGGGCTGGCGTTTGGCAATCACATGAATGCAATCGTCATCAATCGCTTTTTCAAATTCGTTTACGTCATGATCATTTTCAAGCACGCTTAACACAGCGGCATTATTATTGTCCGCGTAAGCTTTGGTGGTAATGTTAATCTGTGATTCTACCAGCCCCCCCATTTGCAGCACGCTACTGCGCAGGCGTTCTAGATCTTCATCAAATTGACGGGAAAGGTGTGTGGTTTCGTTCATGATATCCTCTTAGACTAGCTAATTCTGCCAGTAATATAATCTTCGGTACGTTTGTCATTAGGTTTAATGAAAATATCGCCAGTGTTGTTAAACTCAATCAAATCACCCAAATACATGTAAGCCGTGTAGTCAGAAACACGCGCGGCCTGTTGCATGTTGTGCGTTACCACTAATATTGTCAATTTATTGCGCAGTTCGTTCATTAACTCTTCGATATTAGCAGTGGCAATTGGGTCAAGCGCAGAAGTTGGCTCATCAAACAGCATAATTTCCGGGTCGGTAGCCAATGCGCGCGCAATGCACAAACGCTGCTGCTGCCCACCAGATAAGTTAAAAGCGAGATCTTGCAAACGATCTTTTACTTCATTCCATAATGCCGCGCCTTTCAAGGCTTCTTCCACTTTATCATCCATCATGCGTTTGTTTTTTTCGCCACGTACGCGTAAGCCATAGGCCACATTTTCGTAAATCGATTTTGGAAAGGGGTTTGGTTTTTGAAACACCATGCTAATACGCATGCGCACTTCAATGGGGTCAACCCCTGATTCTAGAATATTGGTGTTATCCGGGTGCATGAGAATTTGTCCCTCATATTTGTTGCCAGGGTAAAGATCATGCATACGGTTGAAACAGCGCAAATAGGTAGATTTACCACATCCAGACGGGCCGATAAGTGCGGTAATTTTTTTTTCATACAGCGGCATATTAATATTGTTAAGTGCTCGTGTGCCGTTACTATAAAAAAAGTTTAAGTCACGAGACTCGGCTTTAATTGCAGGTGTTACGTTTTCCATTGAATATTCCTATTAATTTTTTACCACTTAATGTTTTTACGAATCTTGTAACGTAAGTAAATTGCTGTACCGTTCATTAATAATGTCACCACAATGATAATCGCGCCAGTGGCGGCTGCATTGATATGGAATGCATGATCTGGGCGTGATATCCAGTTAAACATTTGAATCGGGAGTACGGTAAAGCCTGAGCTTAGCCACTCGAAATTAATGAATGGCGCGGTGTCGGTAATGGGTGAGGGCGGCAGGAACGCGATAAACGTGAGCGCACCAATGGTAATAATAGGGGCTGTCTCCCCCAATGCGCGCGCCATGCCAATGATCACACCAGTTAAAATGCCACCATAAGAGTATTTAAGTACATGGTCGTGTACCATTTGCCATTTGGTGGAGCCGACTGCATAAGCAGCTTCTCGAATGGCGGTTGGAATAGCGCGGATAGATTCTCTAGTAGAAACAATCACAATCGGCAGAATAAGCAAGCCTAAGGTTAGCCCTGCCGTAAGTATACTTTGACCAAAGCCAAATCCATAAACGAATAAACCGAGCGCGAGTAAGCCATAAATAATTGAAGGTACTCCCGCTAAATTAGAGACATTGATTTCAATCAAATCAGAAAACCAGCCTTTTTTGGCATATTCTTCCAAATATAGGCCAGCAGCAACTCCCATGGGCACCGCTGTAATAAAGGTGACAAACATCACTAATGTAGAACCTACCCAAGCGGAAAGCAGGCCAGCATTGGCAGCACGACGGGAAGGAAAGTCACTAAAAAATTTCAAATTAAAACGGCTATTACCGTCAATCACTAAATCAAGAAACAATATCAGCAGCGTGAGCAAACCCATCATTAGCGCGATTAAACCAATAATCGCAAATAGCGTGTCATTGAGTTTGTGTCGACGAATCATGGCGCGCACATCAGCAAGGTTGTCGATGACAGAGGCTTTGTGTTGGGATGTGTTACCCGTATCTTGATTTGTCATATTGGGGGCTATGTTAGTAGTGTTCACGATATTTTTTGCGTACTAGATGACCTAAAACGTTCAATGCCAGAGTCATGGTCATTAACACCAGCCCTGCGGCAAAAATGCTTTGGTAGCCGATACTGCCGTGTGGTAAGTCGCCTAAAGCAACTTGCACAATATAGGCGGTAATCGTGGCGGCACTTTCCATGGGATTGAAGGTTAGATTGGGTTGTTGACCCGCTGCGATGGCTACTACCATGGTTTCACCCACAGCACGCGAAATCCCTAATATATAAGCGGCCACGAAGCCTGAGATGGCGGCTGGGGCTACTACGCGCATCGCTGTCTGAAAGCGTGTCGCCCCCATCGCGTAAGAGCCTTCACGCATGCTCATGGGGACTGCCCGCATCGCATCCTCTGCTACCGAGCTGATGTAAGGTACGATCATAATGCCCATGACGATACCGGGCCCCAGCATATTAAAACCAGGGAGTTCAGGGAATATTTTCTGTAGTATGGGCGTCATAAAAAATAGGGCAAAGTAACCAAATACAACGGTTGGCACACCCACTAACAATTCCAAGATTGGTTTTACTGTTTCACGTGTTCTATGCGAGGCAAATTCAGATAAGTAGATGGCGCCAATGGTGCCTATAGGAATAGCAACGCATAGTGCGACGAATGAAATAGTAAGTGTGCCCGAGACCAGCGGCATAATACCGTAGTGAGCATCCTCAAATAGCGGCGTCCACTGGGTGTCGGTTAAAAAATCAATGATTGAGACATGCTCGAAAAACGTGAATGACTCTATTAGCAACACAGCCACAATGGCAAAGGTAGTGGCTACGGCGGATAGCGCAGCTAACATTAAAATGAACTCAATGATACGCTCTTTGACGTTGCGTCGAATATTCTTTGCTAAACGCGGGCTAACAATAGAGTTTGATGGGCTTGGATTCATTGTGTGATTCGTTATAGTTTTATAGGGTCGCTTCTATGAACACTTTATCGCGATAATGTGACAAAAATAAGACAATTCATTATTTAACGCGTGCCAGCAGCTCTTCAATTTTAATGCCAACCTCTGGTTTTCCACCAAAGCCTGTCCCTACTTTCATTGCCTGCCAATGCGCCTCAACAGCGGTATACTCGTTGTCAGGCAGAGCAATAAAGCTTACTTCACTGACTAGAGCTTTCGCATCTCTAAAATAAGCATCAACAAAGGCTTTCACTTCTGGGCGGGCTTTGGCAGAGTTGGCATTCACATAAATAAATAGGGGGCGTGAAAGTGGTTGGTAGCTACCGTCCTTAACACTGGCTTCGCTTGGCGCAACCGCCGGTTTACCAGCAGCGGCAACAATAGGCACGGCTTTAAGTCTTTCAGCATTTTCTTTGTAGTAGGCAAAACCGAAATAAGCTAAGCCACCTTTGTCTGATTGCACCCCTTGCACGAGCACATTGTCATCTTCACTCGCGGTATAATCGCCACGACTAGATTTAGCTTTGCCAACAATGGCTTCGGTAAAGTAATCGAACGTACCAGAGTCAGAACCAGCGCCAAACAGTCTGAGTGGCGTATCCGGCCAGTTGGGATTCACCTGATTCCAAGTTTTGATGGATTCCTGAGCAGCGGGCTCCCACATTTTTTTAAGTTCTTCAACCGTGATACTGGTGACAAAATCATTATTTTTGTTGACTACCACGCTTAACGCGTCATAAGCAATAGGTAATTCGATGTATTCAATGCCTGCTTCTTTACAAGCCCCCATTTCTTTTTCTAGAATAGGGCGAGAGGCATTCTGAATATCGGTTTCGCCGCGACAAAGTTTTTTAAAGCCACCACCAGTGCCAGAGATCCCTACGGTGACTTTAACTTTAGTGGCTATTTGGTATTCTTCTGCAACCGCTTCGGTAATCGGGTAAACCGTACTTGAACCATCAATTTTAATAATTGCGCCAGCGTTTGCTGATGTGGCTTCTGCTGAATTAGATTCATTCGATTTAGAGCATGCGCTTATCGCAGATAAAGCAATAACTAAACAGGCTAAATTGAATGTGCTGTGACGAAATATAGACATTAAGATTCCTAAGCAAGAAAATACTAAAATTATATGACATATATGTGACATTTTTATGACAAAAATAGCGCTGACTGATTAATTTTGCTTAAATTATTTAAGCGTAAAAAAAGCGGCTAAAAAGCCGCTTTAATAAAACACCCAATGAATTATTTAACTCTTGCTAATAATTCTTCAATCTTAATCCCTACTTCAGCTACACCACCAAAGCCAGTGCCTGCTTTCAAATCTTTCCAGTGCTTATTTACTGCAACAGTATCGCTGGCTGGCAATGGAACATAGCCCACTTCTTTAGATAATTTAGCAGCGTTGGCCAAGTAGTAGTCAATAAAAGCTTTCACTTCTGGCTTGAAAGCGCCTGAGGTTGCATTCACGTAGATGAACAATGGGCGTGCCAACGGTTGGTAAGTACCCGCCATCACATTGTCAACAGAAGGTAACACGGCAGGCGCGCCTTTTTTCTCAATAATGGAAACGGCTTTTAATTTGTCCTGATTTTCTTCGTAATAAGCGAAACCAAAGTAGCCTAAAGCACCTTCTTCACCTGCAACGCCCTGCACAATCACGTTATCATCTTCTGATGCGGTAAAATCACCTCGGCTAGATTTTGCTTTGCCTACAATGGCTTCTGTAAAGTAATCGAATGTGCCAGAGTCTGAACCCGCGCCGAATAGTTTAATCGGTTTATTCGGCCATGCGGCATTCACTTGATTCCAAGATTTGATTTTTCCTTGTGCGCTAGGCTCCCAGATTTTTTTCAGCTCCTCAACCGTCATACTGGTAATGAAATTGTTTTTTGGGTTCACTACAACAGTTAAGGCATCAAAAGCAACTGGCAATTCAACGTATTGAACACCGGCTTCTTTACAGGCGTCCATTTCCTTTTTCAAAATCGGGCGTGAAGCATTTTGAACATCTGTTTCACCACGACAGAATTTTTTAAAGCCACCACCTGTACCAGAAATACCCACAGTTACCTTGGTTTTTCTCTCTTTTTGGAAGTCTTCGGCAACGGCCTCAGTAATCGGGTAAACCGTACTTGAGCCATCAATCTTAATTACTTTTTCTGCTGCAAAAGCAGGAGAAGTGGAAAAAATCATCGCGACTAAAGCCGCAGATCCCAATGGTTTTAAAAATGTGTTCATATTGTCTCCGTATAAAATAATGATTTATTCAATCAGCTAAAGATTCTAAGTAGTGAATATGACAATTCGATGACAAATTCATATTTAGGTAAACTGACCCAATAGCGTGTAAGTTTCAATAGGAAGCATTAATGTATAATCAGCGTTTTCAAAGAATGAATTTAAGTATGGAAGTTGAACAACTCAACCTAATTGCCAATCGACTTGCTGATCTCAATGAGCGCCATTATGCGCTTAAGGGGTATCTTTGACTTCGAGTCCAAGCAACAACGGTTACAAGAGGTAAATGGCTTACTAGAAGACCCCAAAATTTGGGATGACCATACGCGTAGCCAAAAACTAGGCAAAGAAAAGCGTGAGCTAGAGTTAGTAGTTAATGCTTTGCAATCTGTGCAAAGTAGTTTGAGCGATAGTCGCGAACTGTTTGAAATGGCGCGTGAAGAAAACGACGACGCGACATTACGTAGCATAGAAGCAGATTCCGCAGAGTTAGAACAGCAAGTGGCCGAGATGGAGTTTCGCCGCATGTTTTCAGGGCCGATGGATGCCAACAATTGTTTTATCGAGTTTCAATCTGGCTCCGGCGGTACCGAGGCGCAAGATTGGGCGAATATGTTGTTGCGCATGTATTTGCGCTACACCGAGCGCAAAGGCTTTAAGGTCGAAGTGCTAGAAGAATCGGAAGGTGATGTTGCGGGCATCAAAGGGGCTTCGATTAAAGTTTCTGGTGATTATGCTTACGGCACGCTGCGTACTGAAAGTGGCGTACACCGGCTAGTGCGTAAATCGCCATTTGATTCTAATGCAAAACGCCATACCAGCTTTGCCAGTGTGCAGATATTTCCGCAAGTGGATGATTCTATCGAGGTGGAAATCAACCCTGCCGATTTACGTATTGATACCTACCGTGCGAGCGGGGCAGGTGGTCAGCATATTAATAAGACTGATTCTGCCGTGCGTATTACCCATATTCCTACCAATACTGTGGTGCAATGTCAGAATGATCGCTCGCAACACCGCAATCGTGCCGAGGCCATGAGTATGCTAAAGGGCGCTTTGTATGCCTTGGAATTGAATAAACGTAACGCAGAAAAGCAGGCGCTTGAGGATAGTAAAACCGATATTGGCTGGGGACATCAGATTCGTAGTTATGTGTTAGATCAATCGCGCATTAAAGATTTACGTACAGGGGTTGAGGTGGGCAATACGCAAGGGGTGCTAGATGGCGACCTTGATCCATTTATTAGTGAAAGTTTGAAGCAGGGAGTTTGAGCGTGAGTAAGCAAGAGCAGTTACCAACCCAACCGTTAACATCTTTAGATGAAAATCATGTGATACAAGAACGCCGCGAGAAATTGAAAGCGATTCGCGAAACTGCTCAATTAAATGGGGGTGCGGCCTTTCCCAATGATGCTAAGCCCACGCATCAAGCCGCGGCTATCCATGCTGAGTTTGGCAGCGTTGACAATGATATGTTAGATCCTAAAGCCGTACAAGTGAGTATTGCTGGCCGCATGATGCTGAAACGCGTGATGGGTAAAGCGAGTTTCGCCACGGTGCAAGATAGCAGTGGCCGCATTCAACTGTTTATTAGCAAAGACAATTTAAGCGATACGGATAACGAAGCGATTTACGAGGCTTTTAAGCATTGGGATCTAGGCGATATTATTGCTGCCAAAGGGGTGCTGTTTAAAACCAAAACGGGTGAGCTTTCAGTGAAGGTAAGCGCATTGCGCTTACTCACCAAGTCGTTGCGACCTTTGCCCGAAAAATTTCATGGCTTGGCTGATCAAGAGACCAAATATCGCCAGCGCTATGTCGATTTAATCGTCTCAGAAGAAACGCGCGCCACGTTCATTGCACGTAGCAAGGTAGTATCGGCCATTCGTAGTTTTATGTTGGAGAATCAGTTTTTAGAAGTTGAAACGCCAATGCTGCATCCGATTCCAGGGGGCGCTTCAGCCAAACCCTTCATCACGCACCACAACGCGCTGGATATGCAGATGTTCATGCGCATTGCACCCGAGCTATATTTGAAACGTCTGGTGGTGGGCGGTTTTGAGCGGGTGTTTGAAATCAACCGTAATTTCCGCAACGAAGGGCTCAGTGTTCGTCACAACCCAGAATTTACCATGATGGAGTTCTATGCGGCGTATACCGATTATCAGTGGTTAATGGATTTTACCGAAAACTGCATACGCGCTGCGGCGATTGCGGCGCGGGGCACAGCGGTGCTGCAATACCAAGGCCGAGAGTTGGATTTGAGTAAACCATTCCAGCGCCTGACGATTGTAGGCGCGATACAAAAATACGCGCCGCAATATACGCCTGAACAGTTAAATGACATGGTTTTTCTGCGTGCAGAAATACTAAAACATGGCACTAAACCCTTTGACCACGCGGGGTTAGGCGCACTGCAGTTGGCCTTGTTTGAAGAAACTGCCGAAGCGCAATTGTGGGAGCCTACTTATATAATCGATTACCCAGTGGAAGTCTCTCCGCTGGCACGTGCCTCAGATAAAAACCCAGAAATCACTGAGCGGTTTGAGCTATTCGTTACTGGACGTGAAATTGCCAATGGATTTAGTGAGTTAAATGATGCCGAAGACCAAGCGGCGCGTTTCCATGCGCAAATGAAAGCGAAAGAAGCCGGTGATGCCGAGGCGATGTTCTACGATGCCGATTTCATTCGTGCGCTAGAATACGGCATGCCACCTACTGGTGGTTGCGGTATCGGCATAGATCGCCTGGTGATGATGATTACCGATTCACCCAGTATTCGCGATGTGATTTTATTTCCCCACATGCGACCTGAATAAAATAATACGCATGGTGCCGATTGCAAAATCGGCCGCATCATGAAAAATTAACGTAATACATTGATTAATAGAATTAATTTTTAATTAATCAGGACGTTGTTTTTTTGCAACAGCCCACTGGCTATTCACGGTCGTGTCATCAAATTGTCATATTAAGTTATCAAAATGTCACCGTTGTAATTAAGAACATATTAACGGGAGTAATTTGATGAACTTTAAACTACGCAGCATCACTGCTGCAACTACAGCTACATTAATGTTAAGTTTTGGTGGGAACGCAGTTGCCGATTCAACGGACGATATTGTCAATGCGCTGATTGCAAAAGGGGTGCTCACTGAAGAAGAAGGCGCGCTCTTAATGAGAGGCCGTACCGGAGAAAAAGAAGCGGCTGAAGCCAAGAAGCAAACTGGCATTAGCGCGAGCTATAAAGATGGCATTGTGTTACAAAGCGGCGATGGTAAAAATAGCTTAACTATTAATGGCCGAGTTCATGCAGACTTCAGAAGCTATGATTACTCGGAAGATGATAACGGTAGTAACGTATTAAGTGCAAACGGCGCAGACACCTTCGATGTTCGCCGTGCACGTTTAGGCGCTAAAGTAAAATTCCTCGATTACTACGAAGGTGAAGTGGTGGGTAATTTCTCAGGGGGGTCGTCTACTTTGGATATCGCTTACCTCAATATTGCATGGTGGAAGCCAGTGCAATTCCGTTTCGGTCAATTCAAAATGCCGTTCAGTTTGGAACAATTGACAAGTTCAAATAATATCGATTTTGTCGAGCGTAGCTTTCTTGATAGTTATATCCCTGCAAAAGAGGTGGGGGCCATGGTACATGGTTCACCTTTCACCGGAGTTACCTACGGCTTGGCGGCTTCAACTGGCAGAGGCATTAATGCAAGTGAAAGCGATGTTCGTGTAGATGATGTTGATTTGATTGGACGTGTAACGGCTAACTTTGCTGAAATCATGGAAAACAAAGAAATGGTATTACACGCAGGGGTTGCTTTCTCTGAAGGGGATATTTCCAAAGGCGATGGCGCAGCATCTTTTGGTGGAAATCGTAGTACAGAATCACGCGGCGTCACTTTCTTTACTGCGCCAGTGGTTGCTAGTACTAACCTAATTGACGCTTCTGTTGACCGTAGCCGTTTGGGATTAGAGGCTGCAGTGGCTTATGGCCCTTTTAAAGTGCAGGGCCAATGGGCAAAAGTTGGTCATGATTTTGAGACAGCAACTAGAAGTTACGATGTAGATATCAAAGCTTGGTATGCGGAAGCCTTATGGACAATTACCGGCGAGAAGCATGCTGATCGTTATAAAAACGGTGCTTTCAGTGGCATTAAACCAACGAACAACTTTGATCCTGAAAAGTTCTCAGGGGGCGCTTGGGAGCTTGGGGTGCGTTACAGCAAGTTTGATGCGAGCGACTTTGATACCTTGGGGTTAAGGGCAGGTGCTGGACTTGACGCACAAGTGACAACTGGGGCTAGCCGCTATGCAAAAGCAGATTCACTGACTTTTGGCGTGAAGTTTGTTCCTAATCCACATATTCGTTTAATGCTTGATTACGTTAAAACTGATTTTGAAGACCAATTTGGCGGGACAAGTGTCGCTGTGAACGGTGATAGCGAAGATGACGAAAAAGCAATTCTATTCCGTACGCAGTTTGCGTTCTAATCGAATCGTTTAATTGTCCAAGGAAGTCAACTAAAAAGCCTGCGCAAGCGGGCTTTTTTATTTAACTTGAATAGAGCATATGATGAAAATATTGATATTTCTATGGGGTTTAATGGTTCCGATTAATGGCCATGCTGCAGCTACTTATATTCAATCGCTAAATAAAGATTGGCAGGTAATCCCCATATTAAGCGTAGGGGAAACTGCTAACAATGGCTATCGCATGGTGGGCATACCAGATGGTATGGGGGCCTATGCAGAAGATGAAACCAGTTTTACTTTGTTAATGAATCATGAGATTGTGAAAGGGAATGGTGATGAACGTGCGCATGGGGCTAAGGGGGCATTTATCTCAAAATGGCGCATTGCAGTAGAAACGCTAGCCGTGTTAGAGGGTAGCGACCTTATCAGAAAGGTATTTATTTGGAATAAAGAGAACAAACAATTTTCTATTAAAGAGAATTTCGACTTCAGTCGCTTATGTTCAGCCGACCTTGCAAAGGCAGGTACATTTTATGATGAGGTCAGTGCTTCAGGTTATCGTGATTCTCTTTTTTTGAATGGTGAAGAAGATGTAAATACCGGGCGCGCATTTGCGCATATGCTGAAAGGCGATAGCTATGAGCTTGCAGATTTGGGAAAAATTCAATGGGAAAATGTTGTAGTTAATCCTGCCAAAAGCGCCACCACCTTATTAATAGGGATGGATGATCATCACGCGGGTGGTCTGCTATTAATCTATGCAGGCAAAAAGCGTAATATGGGAAACCCAGTAGAGTTGGCCGGTTTAGTAGGGGGCAAGTTATATGCGCTTAAGGCAGCAGCAGATCGTTTTAGTTTGGTGGATTTAGGCAGTGAAGTTACCGGTATCACATTAGATGATTTTAGATCGCATGCACTTGGGCTTGGGGCAACCCTATTTTCTCGCCCGGAAGATGGGGCTTGGGATACACAAAATTATCACAATTTCTATTTTGCTACGACAGACAAAATAGCAGGGAACCCACAAATATTTGAGCTGCAGTTTAATGATATTAACAAGCCAGAACAAGGCGGTAAGCTTGCGGTGATATTGAACGGAAAAGACATTGGCGCGCAGATGTTTGATAATTTGACGGTGGATGACGATGGGAATTTGTTGATTCAGGAAGACCCTGGTAGCCATGAAAGGTTAGCTACTATTTGGCAGTTTGATCCTAAACGCCAAAAATCACAAAAGTTGTTTGAATCTAACCCAGAC
>JBQTJZ010000074.1:0-4821 GCA_052386615.1 Methylophilaceae bacterium | reverse complement strand
CTTATCAACTACTGTTATCCCTCAATCATGGTAAATCTACCCAAGGCAGCATCACCTTTATTGAAGGTAAAACATTTAAGCAAATGCGTGAAAAACTTGCTAGAAACAATGCCATTAAAAACACAATACGTCATTTATAAGAGGATGAGATTATGGCGCTGATATGGAATAGCGAGCGGCAAGCGGAAGGGTTATTTTTTCCAGACACCTTTTATTTTGATCGCGGTACCAGCGATATCGTACTATTGAAGCGTGCCTACGATATTATGCAAACCAAGCTAGAATTGGCCTGGCAGAGAAGGGCAAGCGGATTACCTTATAAAAATAGTTACGAAGCACTGATCATGGCGTCGATTATAGAAAAAGAAACCGGCAAAGCTTCCGAGCGAGCGACCATTGCCGGCGTGTTCATTAACCGGCTAAAAATTGGGATGCGATTGCAAACGGATCCTACTGTCATTTATGGCATGGGAGATCGGTTTAAAGGCAACATTCGTCGCAAAGACTTGCAAACAGACACTATTTACAACACCTACACAAGAGACGGTCTGCCACCCACGCCGATTGCCATGCCAGGTTTGGAGGCAATTGAAGCGGCGCTGCACCCCGCATCGACCAAAGCGCTATATTTTGTTGGTAAAGGGGATGGCAGCCATCAGTTTTCTAATTCTTTGGCAGAACATAACCGCGCTGTGGCAAAATACCAACTTAAGCATACATCTAAAAATCTCAGCCAATGACAACTCATCCCCCCAAAAGAGGTAAATTTATCACTTTAGAAGGCATGGATGGTGCTGGTAAAAGCACCCACATTCCCGATATTGTTGCCATGTTGGAAGCGCATGGTCATTATGTAGTTTCCACACGAGAGCCAGGTGGAACAGCCTTGGGGGAGCAGTTAAGGGAAATTATATTGCATAAGCCGATGCACGCTGAAACCGAAACGTTGCTCATGTTTGCTGCTCGGCGTGAGCACATTGCCAACATAGTAACCCCTGCTCTGGAGCATGGTGCATGCGTAGTGTCTGATCGCTTTACCGATGCGACTTACGCTTACCAATGCGGTGCAAAAGGGGTGCTGGCAGAAAAAATTAAGTTGTTAGAAACTTGGGTGCAAGGTGACTTGCAGCCAGACTTTACTTTGCTATTTGATGTGCCGGTAGAAGTCAGCTTGGAGCGCCTTGCGGATGCACGTGAGCCCGATAAATTTGAACGTGAGAATGCCGCCTTTTTTGAAAAACTCCGCCAAGCCTATTTGAAGCGTGCCAGTGAGCATCCAGCGCGTTTTCGCATTATTGATGCCAATCAGGCATTAGAGAAAGTAAAAGAACAAGTTAAAGTAATTATTGAAGAAATAAATTCAACTATATGATTTATATATAAATATAATGCATAGCTGGCAAACACTTTTGTGGCAAAACCTGATGCAGCGTAAAAATACGCTACCGCATGCCATGCTGTTACGTGGTCGGGCGGGGATTGGTAAGCATGACTTTGCGCTTAGTTTATCGCAAGCACTGTTGTGTCAAAACCCAGATAAGCTGCATCAGGCTTGTGGCATTTGTCCGAGTTGTCAGTGGTTTGCAGAAAGTAGCCATCCTGATTTCCGTCTCATTGCCCCAGAGACGGAAGAAGATGACGATGAGCCTTTGAAAAAAAAATCCAGCAAAAAGAATCAGATTTCCATTGCACAAATTCGGCAGCTATTTGATTACCTAAGCCTTTCAAGCCATCAAGTGCAAGGTAGGCGCCTTATTCTAATTTCTCCAGCTGAAGCCTTGAATGGCGCATCCGCGAATGCACTCCTTAAGATGTTAGAAGAACCGCCTATCAATACTTTCTTTTTGCTAGTATGTAGCCAGCCTCAACGCTTGTTGGCAACCATTGTAAGCCGCTGTCAGTCAATCGACATGCCTCTCCCCAGTAAAGGGGATGCACTGACTTGGCTGAAAACGCAGGGTATGCTGCAAGCAGAGGTTGTGCTAGATTATGCAGGAGGATCGCCCTTATTAGCTTTGCAAACGCAAGCACAGATGGAAACAACCAATCATCTGATTAAACAACTCGCCCTAGGCGCGGAATTGAATCCATTTGTCTCTGCACCTTTGTTTATGAGCATCGGCATGGAGCGTGCTCTTGACGCGTTGCAAAAATGGATATTTGATTTGGTGAGTTTTAAGTTCGTCAGTCAATTACGTTTTCACACGCAGCAAGCAAGCACTTTGCAAGCACTGTCTAAAAGCGTAAACTTAAGTGCGTTATTGCATTTTCAGCAAAGCTTAGTGGATGCAAAGAAAACGGCGAACCATCCACTGAATAACGAGATGCAATTGGAAAATGTGCTATTGCAATATACCCGTATTTTTAGCCATTAATCAGAAAGAGTATCCATAAACCATGCAAGCAAATACCGATCAAACGCAACCTGGTGCCAATAAACCTGGCGTACTTTCACTCGCGATTAAAGAAAAATCTGCCTTGTATGCCGCTTACATGCCCTATGTTAAAGGCGGCGGCTTATTTATTCCCACTAATAAAAATTTTAAAATGGGAGAAGAGGTCTTCATGTTGCTTAGTTTGGTAGATGACCCGATGAAATTGAAAGTAGTGGGTAGAGTTATTTGGATTTCACCTGCGGCACATGGAACACGGCCTCAAGGCATCGGCGTGCAGTTCAGCGATAAAGATGGCGGTATTGAAGCCAAAAACAAAATAGAAGCGGTACTTGGCGGTGCGCTGAAGTCAAACCGCCCAACCCATACCATGTAACCTTTATAACCGCGTTAGCATTACTAGGCCTATGTTAGTCGATTCCCATTGTCATCTTAATTTTCCAGAATTATCGCAAAATATTCAATCGGTTAGGCAGTTGATGCTTGAACAAAAGGTTGGACACGCATTATGCGTATCGGTGACTTTAGACAAGTTTCCAGAAGTGCTGGCACTGGCTGAGCAGTACGATAATTTTTATGCTTCAGTGGGGGTGCATCCAGATTATGAGGATATCGAAGAACCCTCGGTAGCATTGTTGATTAAGCTCGCCAATCACCCAAAAGTGGTGGCGATAGGTGAAACTGGTCTCGATTATTATCGCCTTAGCGGAGACTTGGAGTGGCAACGTAATCGCTTCCGCACCCATATCCGCGCTGCGGTTCTAGCACATAAACCACTCATTATTCATACCAGAAGTGCGGCAGAGGACACTTTACGCATCATGCAGGAAGAAGGTGCGGCCAGCATTGGTGGCGTAATGCACTGCTTTACAGAAAGCCTAGAAGTTGCTTTGGCAGCTATAGACATGGGATTTTATATCTCATTTTCTGGCATTGTCACCTTTAAGAATGCTACGCAACTGAAGGCAGTTGCACAACAAATTCCGCTGCACAAGATTTTAGTGGAAACCGATTCGCCTTACCTTGCTCCAGTGCCTTTTCGCGGCAAAACCAATCAACCTGCTTATGTGAGGTATGTCGCGCAGGAAATCGCCCATTTACGTGGTATTAGTTTAGATGAAGTGATGCAGAGCACCACGACCAATTTTTTTAACTTATTTAGTCAAGCGGCTATCCATCAAAGTAAAACATGCAGTTAACCATATTGGGTGCGGGTTCCAGCGCAGGATCGCCGGTTATTGGCTGCAAGTGCAGCACTTGCTTATCCCCTAATCCGCGCAATAAAAGGACACGCTGCTCAAGCTTTATCACTTTAGATACTGGTGAGATAATTTTAATCGATACCGGTCCAGATCTACGCATGCAGGCGCTTAGGGAAGGGCTTACGCGGGTAGATGCGGTACTTTATACGCATACTCACGCCGACCATTTGCATGGCATTGACGACCTGCGTGCTTTTTGCCAAATCAATCGCCAGCAAATTCCGCTTTTTAGCTCCCCAGATGCGGCGGAACATATTAAAAGTAAGTTTGCTTACACGCTGCGTGAACCAAGCGATTTTTGGGATTTACCGGTGTTGGCGATTCAGGCGGTCGAAGCGCCTTTCGAACTATTCCATACCACCATTATTCCCATCCCAGTCATGCATGGAAAATCTCGCATTTTTGGCTATCGTATCGGTAATTTGGCCTATATCACCGATGTTTCCATGATTCCAGCAACTTCTTTTGACTTATTACAAGGCTTAGACCTATTGCTGATTGATTGTTTACGTATGGCTACGCACCCAACGCATATTAATATTGAACAAAGTTTACAGTATGTAAGTCAGATAAAGGCTACACAAAGTGTTTTGATTCACATGACACATGAATTAGAATATGCATCTTTGACACAAATGCTACCCAATCATGTCATGGCAGGTTACGACGGCTTGACGCTCGCGTTTACCGCCTAGTCAACGGGTTAGCTGCGTGAACGTTTATTGAGAGAGTCAATTAGGAATACTATGAGCTACAACGCATTAAAAAAACTGATCCTAGCCCTTACCATTGCCGCAATGGCAAATATCGGGCTGGCTTATGCCGCTGGCAAAACGTACACTGAAAATGAATTTTTGGATAACTTCAGTGGCAAATCTAAAAAGGTGATTTCCGAAAAACTGGGAAAGCCAGTTAAAAAAGAACTCTCTGTCAAACCGACCAATGCAGGGGCGGTGATTGGTAAAAATGTGGACAATAAAAAATCCAAACCGGTTAAAGTAGAAATGTGGTACTACAAAAATATTGTGAAATACGACCCTAAGCGCACCTATAAAGAAACGGAAATTACCTTTGTGAATGATCGCGTCATGAACATTGCCTTTTTCAATAATCGATAATTAACGCAATCTCACTCAAAAGCTGAGCCACTGCTCAGCTTTTTTATT
>JBQTJZ010000073.1:0-5768 GCA_052386615.1 Methylophilaceae bacterium | reverse complement strand
TTGATTGAATCAAAATGCAGGAAAGAGACTGAGGCGGGAAACACTAAACCAGCACATATGGCTGCACAAGCGCCATAAGAACAGCAATTAGCTTTTTGGGGAACCTCTTTTTGTGATGAATTGTTGTTATCATGCATTTTACAGCGATCGCCAACCGAAGCTGTTTGCAGCGATTGTGCTTGGGTTTGTTGCATCTGTTTGCAGTGCTCTGCGCTACTCATTAGTGCGCAACCAGCCACCATGGAAAATGCTTGAAAGGGCATTACCAAGGCGAAAAACAAAACTAAAGCGCGTATTAAACGATTACCCATGGCCGTAGGATGCACTCAAAACAAAAAAGTTTCAACTAATCGTTTTTTTGGAATATCTCAGCCATAAATAACCCAGACCACCGGCAATCAGTGAAGCGATTAAAATAGCCATTTTGGAAGCATTAATCGTATTTGCTTGATCATAAAAAGCAAGATTAGCAATAAAAATAGACATGGTGAAACCAATCCCACCCAATAACCCTGCACCAAATAAATGGCTTAGATTTAAATCGTTAGGTAGTTGCGTAATGCCTGCTTTAAGTGCAAGCATGCTTGCAAATAAAATACCTATTGGCTTACCTAGTACAAGCCCTAATACAATGCCAGCACTATTCGGGCTGAGTAAATCAGCTGACCAAGTTGTGCCGAAGGTAATCCCGGTATTTGCCAGTGCAAAAATTGGCAGAATAATGAACGAAACTGGTAAAAGTAAGTGGTGTTCAAGTGTATGAGAAGGCGATTTTTGATTCTGCTTGCCCGAAAACGGAATGGCAAACGCTAATAATACGCCTGCAAGCGTGGCATGTATGCCTGACTTCAACATTAAAAACCATAAAATCGTACCCCCAACTAGATAGGGAATGAGCGACATGACGCGCAAGCGATTAAGCAGGATTAACAGTGATAGCATGGCGATAGCGGCCAACAGAAAATGGATAGAAATGCTGCTGGTGTAAAAAACTGCTATGACAATAATGGCAATAAGGTCATCTACAATTGCAAAGGCGACCACAAATACCTTAAGCGAAGTAGGGATGCGTTTGCCCAACATAGCGAGCACACCCAAAGCAAAGGCGATATCGGTTGCCATGGGGATGCCAATACCTGATTGTGTGGTAAGCCCAAAATTGAAATAAAGATGAATGAGTGCGGGCGCTATTACACCACCAAGTGCAGCCACAATGGGCAATATGGCTTTTCTTGGGTTTGAAAGCTCGCCATTGTAGAGTTCTCGCTCAAGTTCTAAACCAATCAGCAAAAAGAAGATAGCCATTAAACCATCGTTTACCCAATGCGCTAGACTTAACCCAAAAAAGGGGTAATCCAGCAATTGCAGATAAGTTTGAGCTAGACTTGAATTAGCCACTAGCAGTGCAATAATGGTGCAGGCGATGAGCAGTAGCCCACTAGATTTCTCTGAGTTAAAAAATTGCTTAAATGCTAAAGATGCCTGCATATTAGTTCTAGTTTAGCGCGAGTCTATCTTGTATTGATCTGAACAAACTCTCTTCTTGCCGAACCGGTATATAGCTGACGGGGACGACCAATTTTGTGCTCAGAATCAGCGTTCATCTCGCTCCAATGCGCTATCCAACCAGTGGTACGCGCGAGGGCAAAAATAGCGGTGAACATAGAATTTGGAATGCCCATCGCGCGCATCACAATTCCGCTATAAAAATCGACATTCGGATAGAGTTTTTTGGTGACAAAATATTCATCTTCCAAAGCGATTTTTTCTAGTTCCATAGCCAGCTTGAATGTGGGGTCACCATTTAGCCCAAGCTCATTCAATACTTCATAGCAGGTTTTTTGCATGATCGCAGCCCGTGGATCCATACTACGGTATACACGATGACCAAAACCCATCAGACGAAAGCTATCATTTTTATCTTTTGCGCGTTTGATAAATTCACCAATACGACTTACGTCACCAATTTCTTCCAGCATTTTGAGAGTGGCTTCGTTTGCGCCACCATGCGCTGGCCCCCAAAGCGAAGCAATGCCGGCAGCAATGCTGGCGAAAGGATTCGCACCGCTGGAACCCACTAATCTTACAGTAGAAGTCGATGCGTTCTGCTCATGATCTGCATGCAAAATGAGGATTTTTTCGAATGCTTTTGCAAGCACGGGATTAGGTGTGTATTCTTCACAAGGCGTAGCGAACATCATATGCATGAAGTTTTCAGCATAATTTAAGCTGTTTTTTGGGTACATAAACGGTTGCCCCGAGTTGTACTTGTAGCTCCAAGCGGCAATGGTAGGCACTTTTGCCAGTAAACGATATGCAGAAATCAAACGATGCTGCGGATTATAAACGTCCATGGCATCAAAATAGAAAGCCGACATAGAACCAACCACACCTATCATGACTGCCATCGGATGTGCATCGCGCCTAAAACCGCGGAATATATTACTAAGTTGGTCGTGCAACATGGTGTGGCCAGTGATTAAATCGGTGAACTCTTTTAATTGTTGTACATTGGGTAGTTCGCTATGCATCAACAAATACGAAACTTCCAAAAAATTGCAGTGCTCCGCTAATTGTTCAATTGGGTAGCCACGATAGTACAGCAAGCCTTTTTCACCATCGATAAAAGTGATATTAGAGTTACAAGCGGCAGTAGACATAAAGCCGGGGTCATAGGTAAATAATGCATGCTTACCTAACGTGCGAATATCAATCACATCGTTGCCTAGCGTGCCAGAAAGCATTGGAAGTTCTATTGACTTTGCCCCATTGTCAAAACTAATAGTTGCTTTAGTTGGTTTTGTTGTCATAAGTAACTCTTTATTAAGGTTTATAGTGTGATTATACGCAATCAACAGGCGAAATGTGATGCCATACCGAGCAAAGCTATAAGACCTCAAGAATTAACAATTTTTACCGCACAAAATGAGCGCCTTAGCATGGCGCATTGCCTCGGTATAGGGTGTTCTTGAAAATATGCTTTTTAAGCGGGGTAAATCGCACCTAGTACCCGGAATCCTTGTGCGCCGGTGACAGAAGGGATATTGGCAGATTTATTTTCTAGTGTTTGTTTAGCCAGCCAGGCAAATGCAACGGCTTCCACCCAATCAATATCTACTCCTAGCACATCAGTATTGGCGACAGGAATGCCTACTAATAATGGTTTCAACATAGTTACCAGTAAGTCGTTATGCGCGCCACCCCCACACAAGTAGACTTCGTCTACTGCGGGGCAATGTAGGCTAATGGCTTGGTGTATGCTATGTGCGCTGAGTGCCACTAGCGTGCATGCAATGTCTTGCGGACGACAGTGCGGATACAATAAATGTTGCTTTAACCAGTGATCATTAAACAAATCGCGCCCAGTACTTTTGGGGGGTGACTTTGTAAAATAAGGTGCCGCAAGCATATTGCGCAAAAAGCTATCGTGAACAACGCCAGTAGCCGCCCAGGCGCCGTTCGCATCGAAATCTTTACCTAGGTGCAATTGTGCCCAGCTATCTAACAACATATTGCCTGGCCCGGAATCAAAACCCATTACTTCACCTGTTTTCGCAAGAAAAGTAATATTGGCAATGCCACCTATATTCACAATAGCCCGATTTTTTTCTGTGCTACCGAACACTGCTTTGTGAAATGCTGGCACTAAAGGCGCACCCTGCCCACCCGCAGCGATATCTCGACTTCTGAAATCAGCGACTACGCTGATATTGCACAATTCTGTCAACAAAGCTGCATTGCCAATTTGAAGCGTAAACTGTAGCTCTGGTCGATGGCGGATAGTTTGACCGTGACAGCCGATGGCTTGAATTAGGTTAGGTTTTAGCAGTCTTTTTGCCAATAACTCGTTCACTGCCTGTGCATACAAACCAGCCAGTTGATTGCTAATTAGCGCAGTTTTTTCCAGTTCGTTTTCAGCGGAAAACTGCAATGCGAGCAGTTCAGTTTTCAGTGTTGCAGCGTAAGGCACAAAGTGCGTTGCTAATACTTTGCAGTGATTGTCGCCTAAATCAGAAAGTACTACGTCAACGCCATCTAAACTAGTGCCAGACATTATGCCAATAAATAGCTGAGAAGACATGATTAACTTTTAGCCGAATCTAATTTTTAGCTGCCATACGACTACGATTGAGCATTTCAATCTGGACCATTAGATCTAAACTTTTTGTATCAAACTCTTTTTTGTATTTAGCCTCAATTGGCATGCTTTTAGGCAAGGCAACCGTCATCGGGTCGTGATGTATCCCTTTGAGCAAAAACTCATAATGTAAATGTGGGCCAGTCGCCAAACCTGTCATGCCCACATGACCAATAATATCGCCTTGTGAGATTTTTGCTCCCTTACGTAAACCAGAGGCATAAGCAGATAAATGCCCATAAACCGTGCTAATACTATTTTCGTGTTTAAGGACTATCATGTTTCCATAACCGCCTTTTCGTCCCATAAATTCCACTACCCCATCGCCAGAAGCTCTAACTCGCGTACCTGTTGGGGCTGCAAGATCAACACCTTTATGTGCTTTAAACCGATGTAATATCGGGTGGAAACGCCCAGCGCTAAATGATGAACTGACACGCGTAAACTCAAGCGGCGAGCGTAAAAACGATTTATGTAGGCTTTTGCCTTCAGGGGTATAATAAGCAAATTTACCTTCCGCTTTCCCAAAATGGATGGCTTGATGATTTTTACCCCTAGTGGTAAATTCAACAGCAAGCACACCCCCTGTTTTCATTAATTCACCGGCGTTATAAAAAGCCTCATAAATCACACTAAATTGGTCGCCAGCGCGTAAATCCTCGTGAAAGTCTATTTCACTAGAGAAAATATCTGCAATTTGTAAAGCAATCTGATCCGGAATCCCTGCATCATCTGTTGCGCCGAATAAAGAATCAACAATGGTGGCAGATTTTAAAATATGATGATTTTCTAAAATCAATTTTTGCTCAGTCACTTGATAACCATCGGGGGTTAAGCCGACGATTAAAATACTATCGTCACTAAGCTCATATTCCAAATACAGTAATTTCCCCTCTAAATTGGTTTTTATTTCAAGGCTACGACCAGGAATTAGTTGAGTATTAATGGCACGCGCAGCGGGACTTAACATTAAAAACTTAATGGCATCTTCATCGCGAATGGTCATACGCCTAAACAAGGTAGCGAGCGTGTCATCTCTGCGTACCTTATCAATTTGCCAAAATTCCTCATCTTGACTCACGGTGGTGGTTGGTAATGGCAAAGTCACCTCTTCTGTAACAGTTTCAATATCTAGATTCATCGGCATGCGCTCTGGCGCAGTACCAAATGCAGCAAATGTGGCGACAAAGGGTAGCAATAACGCTATCAATACCCAATGAAATTTAACTTTGCGTACAGCTAAAATAAGGTTTTGCGTTAAAATGGCAAGCTTGGAGTTTGGTTTGGTTTGAGGCATAAAATTTAACTAAAAATCACACAATTGCTAGAATAGAAAATGCATACTAGCAGAAATTGTTCATCATTAAAAAGTAACATATTGTAAAAATTTCATCTAAATTAAATTGGAAAATCTCTAAAAAATGAAAAATATGGTGAACATGGATATTAACCAATCCCTAACTATTATTAAACGTGGCGCAGATGAGCTTTTGATTGAAGCGGAGTTAATTGAAAAACTCAAAAAAGGCTTACCGCTTAGAATTAAAGCAGGTTTCGATCCCACTGCGCCAGATTTGCATCTTGGGCATACGGTACTGATTAATAAATTACGACAGTTTCAGGATTTGGG
>JBQTJZ010000072.1:0-20880 GCA_052386615.1 Methylophilaceae bacterium | reverse complement strand
ACCTATAGTTTTGTAGAGGAAGGTTGGGAAGTCAATTTAGCCGCTAATACTCATCCAATCACACTCAAAAACCCTATTGCCAGCAATATGAGTGTGATGCGCAGTACTTTGTGGGGTGGCTTGCTCGAGACGCTTGTTTACAATTTAAACCGAAAGCAAGAGCGTGCCATGCTGTTTGAGCTAGGTGCGACTTATCATCAAAACAAACGAAGCTATCATGAAGAAACTTGCGTGGCAGGGTTGTATCATGGAGCTGTGCAGCCTGAGCAGTGGGGGGCAGTCCCCCGTGACGTGGATTTTTACGATGTAAAAGCGACAATCGACATACTCACGCAACGGCAAGCGGAGTATCGCAAAGAAACGCATCCTGCGCTACACCCAGGGCAATCTGCACGAATTTACTTGTATGGTAAGGCGATTGGTTGGATGGGCAAATTACACCCAAAATGGCAGCAACATTATCACTTGGTCAAAAATACATTTTTATTTGAGCTGGAAGCTACCCCATTACAGCAAACCAAGGTACCGGCAGTTCAAGAGATTTCTAAGTTTTTAGGCGTGCGCCGCGATATTGCGGTGGTGGTAGCTCAGGATATCCCAGTACAGTCTCTGATAGAAGCCGTATATAACGCCAAGATTCCATTGTTGCAAGAAATACAATTATTCGATGTTTATCAAGGGAGGGGCATCGCGGAAAACAAAAAAAGCCTTGCATTTCTTATACTTATGCAAGATACTCATAAAACGCTTGTTGATAATGATGCAGAAGCCGCAATGGCTGAACTGCTAAAATTACTAGAAAAACAATTTGGTGCACAACTAAGAATTTAAGATTAAGCAACTGATGTAACAATTAAAACTACGAAAAAGCAAGGCAGGGAGCATTTATGACATTAACAAAGGCGGATTTAGCCGATTTACTTTTTGAACAAGTAGGATTGAATAAGCGAGAAGCGAAGGATATGGTAGAAGCATTTTTTGAAGAGGTACGTGTGGCACTTGAGACGGGCGATAGCGTCAAATTGTCAGGATTTGGCAATTTTGAACTGCGCAAAAAATCGGAGCGACCAGGCCGCAACCCAAAAACAGGGGAAGAAATCCCAATTACTGCGCGCCGTGTGGTGACATTTCATGCTAGCCAAAAATTAAAAAGTAAAGTTGAAGAGCATTATTCGTCATAATCATCGATGCATAAAAAGACATAATGGAACAAACCAAAAACGCACAGTTACCGCCCATCCCTGCTAAACGTTATTTTACGATTGGCGAGGTCAGTGACTTGTGTGGTGTTAAGCCGCATGTGCTGCGCTATTGGGAACAAGAATTTACCCAGTTAAAACCTGTTAAACGTCGCGGTAATCGTCGCTATTATCAGCATCATGAGGTCTTGCTGATTCGCAAAATTCGCGAATTATTGTATGAACAAGGCTTTACTATCAGTGGCGCACGTAACCGCCTAGATGGTGCGGAAGATAAAGTTGCGGCAGTGGTAACACATCAACTGACGAAGCCGCAGTCGATAAATCTTGCTGATCTATCGTCTGATTTTGACATCGTGGCATTCAAATCACAAATTCGCGAAGTGATTCAGCTACTTCGCGTCTGATATACCATAGCTGGTTGCTTTACGGCTCGCTCAACTCAATCAAAACTAAATCAATTCACTTCTGTGAGAATGCCACTTTTGATTTATAATACTAGCGCGCTGCATCAATAGCAGTGCGGTTCGGGGCGTAGCGCAGCCTGGTAGCGTACTTGTCTGGGGGACAAGGGGTCGCAGGTTCAAATCCTGCCGTTCCGACCAATTGATTATTATTTAAGCTCAGGTATTTGAGCTTTTTTTTCGTCTATAATTTAGGTGGATGGTAGGGGATGCGAGGCTCGAACTCGCGACAAATGGATTAAGAGTCCACTGCTCTACCAGCTGAGCTAATCCCCCGTAGGTTAAGTCATCTGCGTTCGCTGGATTATCGAGACAAATAGTTGCAAAGTCAATTTAACCAAAACATTAAAGAGTCACTTATGCGCATAAGCCATATTCCCACGCAAGCTTTTTCAGATCAAAAACCGGGTACTTCCGGTTTGCGTAAAAAAGTGAAGGTGTTTCAGCAACCGCACTACTTAGAAAATTTTGTGCAAAGTATTTTCGATACGCTTGAATTGCCTGCGAACGCGACATTAACTTTGGGCGGAGATGGTCGTTTTTATAACCGGGTGGCAATTCAGACGATTATAAAAATGGCGGCAGCCAACGGATTCGTTAAGGTAATTGTCGGGCAAGGAGGCATACTTTCCACGCCAGCCGCATCGCATCTTATCCGCAAATATCAAACCTTTGGCGGCATCATTCTGTCTGCCAGCCATAATCCTGCGGGGCCAGATGATGATTTTGGCATTAAATATAACATCGCCAATGGCGGACCTGCCCCCGAAAAAATTACGGAAGCCATTTATAGCATAAGCAAAATAATCAGCCAATATCAGCTCGCTGATTTTGCAGAGATTGATATTGATACATTAGGGGAAGTTCAGCGAGATGGCTTTACTGTGCAAGTGATTAACCCAGTGAGTGATTATGCTGATTTAATGGCGAGTATGTTTGACTTCGTAGCGATTAAATCATTGCTGGCAGGGGGCTTCAGGCTTAAGTTTGATGGGATGCATGCTGTGACTGGCCCTTACGCCAAAGAAATTTTTAACCGTCGCTTGGCTGCGCCAGAAACGAGCTTGATGAACTGCGAGGTGTGCGAGCGCTTTGGCGGCGGTCACCCAGATCCTAATCTCACCTACGCACATGATTTGGTAGCCATTGCCTACGGAAAAGATGCGCCTGATTTTGCCGCCGCCTCGGATGGCGATGGCGATCGAAATATGATTCTAGGCAAAGGCTTTTTTGTAACGCCTTCGGATAGTTTGGCGGTGATTGCCGCGAATGCAAGGCTTATTCCTGCCTATCAGCAAGGGATTGCTGGGGTCGCTCGCTCTATGCCTACCAGTGGCGCGGTGGATAGGGTTGCGGAAAAGCTCAATATTGCCTGTTACGAAACACCAACCGGCTGGAAATTTTTTGGTAACTTGATGGACGCGGATAAGGTGACTCTGTGCGGCGAGGAGAGTTTTGGTACTGGTTCTAACCATGTGCGTGAAAAGGATGGTTTGTGGGCGGTGCTATGTTGGCTGAATATTATTGCGCGCAAACAACAAAGTGTAGAGGCCATTGTAAAAGCACATTGGGCAGAATATGGTCGTAATGTGTATTCGCGCCATGATTATGAAAACATTCCAAGTGATGCTGCCAATGGCGTGATGGAGTTTTTACGGCAAAGCTTTGCTACCATGCTGGGTAAAACTTTTGGTCATTACACCATTAAAATGTGTGATGATTTCAGCTACATCGATCCGATTGACGCTTCGATTAGCACCAAGCAAGGCTTGCGCATATTGTTCGAGTGTGGCTCTCGCATTGTGTTCAGGCTCTCGGGCACAGGTACCGAAGGAGCGACTATTCGCATTTATTTAGAAGCTTTCGAGCCCGATATTGCGAAGCACGATTTGGACGCACAAGACGCTTTAAGTGAAATGATACAAATAGCACTCACACTTTCGCAGCTTATCCAGAAAACAGGACGAGTAAAGCCAACGGTAATTACTTAAATATAAAAAAAGACCAGATAACTGGTCTTTTTTAAGTGTAGCAGCGTTTTAGTTATACACCAAAAGCAGGCTTAGCTACCCATTCTTGCGATGAAAGTTCTTGATTGCTCGATTGGTCTAATTTGCTAAAAATCTTTTGCTGATGAGCTAAAAACTCTTCTTTAGTGATTTTGTGATCACCATCCGCGTCCATTTTGTCCATCATTTTTGTCTTTCTAAGTTCGCGGCTGTAGCCACCTGTTGCAACGCTAATTTCTTTCTTACCAATGGTTTTACCTACCCATTCATTTACATCTAGCGTACCATTTTTATCGACATCCACTTCGTCAAAAACACTACTGTGAAAGCTATCAAACTCAGCCAGTGTCACCATGTGATTACCGTCAGCATCCAACATTTTCATCAGTGTCATTTTTTGGAACTCTTTGGCATAACCGCCGGTGGTCAATGAGGCATCTGCCGAAAAGGCGGTTGCCGAAAATACTGCTGTTGATAATAGTGTAGCAAAAGCCAATACTACATTTTTAGATTTTAAGCGCATGACATTCTCCATATAAAATAAGTAAATTAGGTTAAACAATAAATTTGTTATGTAACCTAAACATATACAAATCATTTGCTAGCAACGCTTAGTCAGCTAGTCGCAATTTACCTTACAAATATTTTTTTACTTGTCTATTTGGAGATGATGTAATGATTGGATTGATAGAATAATTATTCTGTTACAGGTTTAATCGTCATTTGCCCTTTGTATAAACGTACATCCATACGCCCTAAAAAACTCATGCCAAGCAGCACATCGCCCTCTAGTCCAGGGGCAATCATTGCAGCAACATTTTTGGCTTCGATGCCGCCCAATTGAATCGATTCTAGCCTGACCATATAAGCAACAGTATCGCCATTAGCCGTGCTGGTGCGAATCGCAGATACACTTTTGAGCTGCAGTTTATCGGCAACCGATTGTGAAATGGCTACTCCTGTTGCACCGGTATCCACCAGCACTTTAACCTTCTCTCCATTAATCTTCGCTTCCGCCCGATAATGACCATCTAAGCCACGTTTTAGCACAACCTCGGTTTGAGTGCCTAGCACATCGAGCTTATTAGGATTTTGAATGCTGTCAATCAGATAGTAAATCAGACCAGCCAGACTTAACCAGATAAAAGCGATAATCAAACTGTTTCTAGACATTAATGATGAGTCAAGGCAATTCGTTTAGAAAGGCAGATTTACATGCGGCGCGGCTGTTAAAATAATGGCCCTAAACTGTTGTTGAATACGCTGTAACGCAGCTCTATTATCTGCCTCGAAGCGTAGCACAATCACTGGCGTGGTATTAGATGGACGCATCAAACCAAAGCCATCTGGGTATTCCACGCGTAAGCCATCGATGGTGATAATTTCTGTGGCGCCTGCAAATTCAGCGGTTGTTTGTAGTTGTGCAATCAGGCTATGGGGTTCACCCTCTTGCATGTGAATATGTTGTTCCGGAGTACTTACGCTATCTGGTAAGGCATTTAACACCGCAGAAACGTCATCGAAATGGCTTAGAATTTCGAGTAGGCGCGCGCCTGCATATAAGCCGTCATCAAAGCCAAACCAACGTTTTTTACCGTTTTTATCGGCATCATTAAAGAATAGGTGGCCACTCATTTCGCCAGCTAGAGCGGCATTGGTTTCTTTAATTTTGGCTTTTACCAGCGAGTGACCCGTTTTCCACATAATAGGCGTGCCACCATGTTTGCGTATCCATGGGGTTAAATTGCGTGTAGATTTGACATCAAAAATAATATTGGCGGCTAAATTGCGACTAAGCACATCTTGAGCAAACAGCAATAACTGGCGATCCGGGTAAATAATGCATCCGTTTTTGGCGACTACACCCAGTCGGTCACCATCGCCATCAAATGCTAGGCCGATTTCTGCATCGCCTCTTTTTAGGGCATGGATTAAATCTGCCAAATTTTCTGGCACTGAAGGATCGGGATGATGATTGGGAAAATGGCCATCTACATCGCAGAACAACTCATCGACGTGGCAGCCAATAGCATTATAGAGTGGTTTGGCAAAAGCGCCCGCAATACCATTGCCGCAATCTACAGCAACCTTTAGCGGCCGACTTAAGTGAATATCTGCTTGAATCGCAGCGATGTAATCTGCACTGATATCATAAGGGTGCTCCTTGCCGTCACCGTAGCTAAAATGGTTCTCCTCAATGCGCTTTCGTAATGCTTGAATACTATCATTGGATAGCGTTTCGCCTGCCAGCACCATTTTGAGCCCATTGTAATCTGGCGGATTGTGGCTACCAGTGACCATTACGCCACAATGTGTATTCAGATGATGCGCTGCAAAATACACCATGGGAGTAGCGACCATCCCTAGGTTAATCACATCAATACCCGCTTTGCGGACGCCTAGAGACAGCGCTTGGGCGAGTTCTGGACCAGATAAACGTCCATCATAACCAATGCAAATTTCTTTTTGCATGCGTAGCTTGGCTTCCGAGCCTAACGCATGACCAATCGCTTCGACAATATTAGGCGTAAGCGATTTTCCAACAATGCCGCGAATATCGTAGGCTTTGAAAATTTCTTTAGGAATTGGTAGAGTTGAAAGCATAAAAAACAATAGCGAAGTAGGTTAAGTGATGTAGCAACTGATCGATGCCAAGTAATATCCAGAACCATTCGCTACTATCGGGTTTTAAGTCATGATGACGCGTTAGGTTCATTTTAGCCCAGTCGATATGGTAGTGCGTCAGTAAGTCGATAGCCGCGTAAATTAGGCTCGCACTTCCAATAAAAGGCGCAAGCACTATAGCGGTGCCAATGCCATGTAAACCAGCGTGCACAATACCGCCAGGATGCAAGTAAGTTCCTTTGTTACGGTAAATCCATGGAAACGCCTGCAACGGAAAGTCGCAAATAAAATGTTTAATAAACAGCCAAAATAGGGCTTCAACCATGTTTATTTAGCTTCTTCAATCCATGCTAATTGAATCGCTTCTAAAATTTTCTCGCCACAATGCTTAGGGTCGTCACTAAAGCCATCCAAGTGAATTACCCAATCCATCAAATCGGTAAAACGGATCGTTTTAGGGTTGATAGCAGGATATTTATCAGCGAGATCCTCTGCTATCACTTGGGTATCTGTCCATTTCATTAGGAGTGTCCGCGTAGCTTAAGCGCCAATTATAGCGCGCTACTCCATGAATGGGAATCTGGGCAAAAAAAAACCCAACATTTAAGTTGGGAAGGGGCGACTCTGGAGAATTACGCTTACTAAACTATAAGCAATTCACATGCCAGTAAATTAAAATCAATTAAAACAGTAAGTTAATAGCAATTGAATCAATAAGCAGTGTGCTATGAGCCACCCAATGGTTATTTGCAGCCACTTTATGCACCAATATTGTGCCTTGTATCCTTGGTTGAAGTTGAGTTTATGTAAGTTGAACAGCGTGATAACATAACGCTTTGCCCTTAATTCAAATTTTAATCAAGTTATTTTGGAACGCCACTACATCATGTTAAAAACCTTACAAACTGCCGATGCTACTCTTGCAACTATGATAGAAGCTGAGGTTGCACGTCAGGATCAGCATATCGAGTTGATTGCATCAGAAAATTACACGAGCCATGCCGTGATGCAGGCGCAGGGTTCGCAACTGACCAATAAATATGCAGAAGGTTACCCAAATAAACGCTTTTATGGGGGATGCGAATTTGTTGATCAAGTGGAACAATTAGCGATAGACCGGCTGAAAGCTTTATTTGGCGCAGAATATGCTAATGTACAGCCACATTCTGGCTCGCAAGCGAATCAAGCGGTTTATTTTTCTATCCTAAAGCCCGGTGACACGGTCATGGGGATGAATCTAGGCCATGGGGGCCATTTAACGCATGGTTCCCCTGCCAATTTGTCGGGTAAGTTATTCAATATTGTGCCTTATGGCCTCAATGAACAAGAAGAGATTGATTACGCCGAAATGGAGCGTCTAGCTATAGAGCATGAGCCGCGCCTACTCATCGGTGGCGCTTCTGCTTATGCTTTACGTTTTGATTGGGCGCGTATGGCGGAAATCGCCAAAAAAGTGGGCGCCTATTTCATGGTGGATATGGCGCATTACTCAGGTCTCATTGCGGCAGGTGTTTATCCTAACCCAGTGCCCCATGCCGATTTTGTCACATCAACCACGCACAAAACCTTGCGCGGCCCACGTGGCGGGATTATTTTGGCCAAGGCAGAGCACGAAAAAATATTGAATTCGACCGTGTTCCCAGCCTTACAAGGCGGCCCACTCATGCATGTGATTGCAGCTAAAGCAACCGCTTTCTTAGAGGCTGCCCAACCCGAATTCAAGGCATATCAAATGCAGGTACTGAAAAATGCAAGTCAAATGGCAACCACGCTTGCTGAACGTGGCTTGCGCATTATTTCTGGCCGCACTGAATCACATATGTTTATGGTGGATTTGCGTCCTAAAGGGCTAACCGGCAAAGCGGCCGATGCGGCGCTTGGTTTGGCGCACATCACCGTGAATAAAAATTCAATCCCGAATGACCCGGAAAGTCCATTTGTCACTTCGGGTATTCGCATCGGTTCCCCCGCTATCACCACCCGTGGCTTTAAAGAGGAAGAAGCCAAGCTGGTCGCCAATTTAATCGCTGATGTGCTGGATAATCCGACGAATGAGGCGGCAATCACGGCAACCAAAGCGAAAGTGCATGCGTTGACGGCGCAGTTTCCTGTGTACGGAAAATAAATAGTGAAATGCCCTTTTTGTGGTGCTGACGATACCCAAGTCATTGATTCTAGAGTGAATGACGAGGGCGATTCGATTCGCCGCCGCCGCCGCTGTGGGGGGTGTGACAAGCGCTTTACCACTTATGAAACTGCGGATTTGCATTTGCCGCAGGTGGTCAAAGGTAACGGCAATCGTGAAGAGTTTTCTGAAGAAAAACTGCGTGAAGGCTTTCGGCGCGCCTTGCATAAGCGCCCAGTTTCTGTCGAGTTAATTGAAGAAGCCCTGCACCATATTCGTAGTAAATTGCTGATTCTAGGCGAGCGCGAAGTAGCTTCGCGCCAGATTGGTGAGTTGGTGATGAGTGAGCTGCGTAAGCTGGATAAAGTGGCGTATATTCGATTCGCCTCGGTATATCGCAGTTTTCAGGATGCGGATGACTTCCGCGATGTATTAAAAGATCTCAAGTAACCTAAAGATTCAAACAGCATAAATGGCTCATTTTTCTGCCGCTGATCATACTTACATGGCGCAGGCCCTGCGGCTAGCAGAGCAAGGGCTTTATACCAGC
The DNA here is from genome assembly GCA_052386615.1 of Methylophilaceae bacterium. Classification (GTDB taxonomy): domain Bacteria; phylum Pseudomonadota; class Gammaproteobacteria; order Burkholderiales; family Methylophilaceae; genus JBQTJZ01. Next base: position 11,908 of record JBQTJZ010000072.1, on the reverse strand, counting down.
ATGCCTAATCCACGCGTGGGCTGCGTGATTGTGAACGATGGCGTAGTGGTTGGTGAAGGCGCACACTTAATAGCAGGCGAGCCGCATGCAGAGGTGTTGGCTTTGCGACAAGCTGGAGAAAAAGCACAAGGGGCAACGGTATATGTGACGCTGGAGCCATGCAATCATCATGGGCGTACCCCACCGTGTGCAGGGGCACTGGTACAAGCCAAGGTGGCAAAAGTGATTGCCGCCATGCAAGATCCAAATCCATTGGTTTCCGGCACTGGTTTGGCTCATTTGCAATCACAGGGTGTCGAAACGGATTCTGGCTTAATGCAAACGCAGGCGGAAGCGCTCAACCCGGGGTTTGCCGCGCGCATGACCAAACTCTCACCCTTTGTGCGCAGCAAAATTGCTGCTAGTTTAGATGGAAAAACGGCACTTTCCAATGGTGAAAGCCAATGGATTACTAGCGAAGCAGCGAGACTCGATGTACAACACTGGCGTGCAAGGTCTTGTGCCATTATGACCGGGGTTGGCACCGTTCTAGCTGATAATCCAAGCTTAACGGTACGTGCGTTAGAAATTGGCAGACAGCCGCTACGTGTGATTGTAGATAGCCAGTTACGCACGCCCCTGCACTCAAAAGTGCTGCAAGGCGGACATACACTGATTGCGTTTGCAGTGGATGCTAACCATCGGGCGGCGCAGTTTTACAAAACAGGAACAGCGCTTATTTGCCTGCCGGATGCACAAGGTAAAGTGTGCCTTAAAACGCTGTTAAGCCACCTTGCAAGCAATGAAATCAACGAAGTGCTAGTAGAGGGAGGGCAAGGCCTTAACGGTGCCTTGATGGCGCAAAAGCTGATCGATGAGCTTATCATCTACTATGCGCCAAAACTGATGGGCGGCGCTGCCAATAATATGTTTGCGTTGCCGCCGTTCACTTCGATGCAACAGGCGATATCGCTAGATTTGCTGGATCTACGACAACTGGGTAGCGATATTCGTTTGCGTGCTAAACTTACCTTACCATGTTGATTGACACACATTGCCACTTAGACGCCGCGGAGTTTAATGTAGACCGTGATGAGGTTGCGCAACAAGCAAAAAAAACAAATATTAAGATGATTGTTGTGCCAGCTGTTGAGCCACGTAATTTTCAGCAAGTAATGACTTTATCTGCTCAGTATGCGCATTGTTGCTATGCTTTGGGCATACACCCCATGTATATTGAGCACACCAGCCCCAGCGATATTAAGGCATTAAACGACTTAGTAGAGCATTGCTTACTTCATGATAATAAACTGGTGGCAATTGGTGAGATTGGCTTGGATTTTTTTGTGAAGCAAGCACATCCCCAACATAACCGTGAAATTCAAGCCTACTTTTTTAGTGAACAACTTAAAATTGCAAAAAAGTTTGATTTACCGGTGATTTTACATGTACGAGGTGCTATCGATGAGGTATTAAAACATTTGCGCCGTAGCAAAGTGTGTGGTGGCATCGCGCACGCTTTTAACGGTAGCGCACAACAGGCCGAGGAATTTATCAAGCTTGGCTTTAAGCTGGGTTTTGGCGGTGCAATGACCTATCCCCGTGCGCTCAGGATTCGCGATCTCGCAAAAAACTTAGCGCTGGGTGCGATTGTGTTGGAGACAGATGCGCCCGATATTCCTCCTGCATGGTTGGGGACGCATGGTAGGAATAGCCCGAAAGAGCTATTGAAAATTGCACAAACACTAGCCGATTTGAGGGGCATCCCACTGTCGCAAATCATTGAAATTACAAGTAAAAATGCACAGCAAGTTTTGCCAAAATTAGCTGGTTTATGCACATCACTTGAAGTATTACATTAACAGTGACAAAAAAACCTTATTAAACCAATGAGATGATGTAAGTTATTGATTTTTATAATAAAAAAAATAGATTAAAAAATGAACTTTTAATAAAAAGCCTTATAAATTGATATGTTACCGTTTAGAGACAGCACTATCCACAAAGTTATCCACAGATTTTGTGGATGGAAAATATGAAAAAATGAGCAGCTATATAACGCGACATTTTTATCGCTAACTTTTTTAATAATGAATTGTAATATAGCTTGAAATTTCTGCAAAAATTATGCTGGTAAATTCACAACATTTTCGTACCATTTGGCCTGACCCACGCTGTCGGTTTGTGCAGATTATCGACCAGACCCAATTGCCGTTTCAATTTGTAATTTTGCAAATCGATTCATTTGCCATGATGGTAAGCGCCATTAAAACCATGCAAGTGCGTGGTGCGCCACTCATCGGCGTGGCAGCGGGCTATGGCATGGCATTGGCGATGCGCGAGGATGATTCTGACGTACATTTACAACTTGCCGCAAAACAGTTAATTGCCAGCCGCCCGACTGCGGTAAATTTGGCATGGGCTGTAAGGCGCATGGTTGCTGGTTTGCAAGGCGTATCTGAGCGCCGAAATTTGGCTGCCTGGCGGTTGGCAGCGGAAATTGCCGAAGAGGATGTGGCGCAAAATCGAGCGATTGGGCAACATGGACTTGGCTTGATGCAAGCGATGCAGCATCGGCTTGCACGCACTATTAATGTACTCACTCATTGCAACGCCGGTTGGTTAGCCACTGTTGATTGTGGCACTGCCTTAGCCCCTATCTATACCGCGCATGATGCGGGTATTGCAGTACATGTGTGGGTGGGTGAAACGCGTCCACGTAACCAAGGTGCAAGCTTAACCGCATGGGAGCTGGCGCAACATGGTGTGCCACATACGGTGATTACGGACAATGCGGGCGGTCATTTAATGCAAAAAGGCCAAGTGGATATGGTGATTGTGGGGGCAGACCGGGTGACGGCGGCGGGTGATGTATGTAATAAAATCGGCACCTATCTTAAGGCGCTCGCCGCGTTTGATAACAACACCCCGTTTTATGTTGCAGTACCAAGCCCCACTATTGACTGGACGATACAAAATGGCAAACAGATTGAAATTGAGGAACGCAGTGCGCACGAAGTTGCTTATCTGAGCGGTCAATTAGCCAATGGCGAAATCGCAGAAGTGAATATTCTGCCACCCAATACGCCAGTGGCAAATCCTGCGTTTGATGTGACGCCAGCGCGTTTAGTCACAGCAATCATTACAGAGCACGGCGTATTTGCACCGCAAAATTTGCATGAATGTAATAGCATGCCTGTAGACCGCATGGATATTGGATTTCAGGGCATTGATTTGGAAGATAACGAATGAATGGTTTATCTGAACAGCTACTAAAAACCAGCCAAAAACTTGCCGAGCTTGGCCTGAACAAAGGCACTTCTGGCAATGTAAGTGTGCGATATGACAGCGGCTTTTTGATTACTCCCTCTGGCATGGCGGTAGAAGACATGACGCCGGCCAGCATGGTGCACATGCAGTTTGATGGTAGTTTTGAGCAAGACAAAAAACCCTCATCCGAATGGCGGTTTCACCGCGATATTTTAGCCAGCCGCCCAGAAATCAATGCAGTGATTCACACCCATAGCATGTTTGCCACCACACTGGCTTGTTTGCACAAAGATATTCCGCCTTTTCATTACATGATAGCCGTTGTGGGCGGTGACTCTATCGCTTGCGCACCTTATGCCTTGTTTGGCTCGCAAACGTTGTCAGAGCACGCTTTAACGGCTTTAATTAACCGCAAAGCTTGTCTGTTGGCTAATCATGGCATGATTGCGCTAGGAACTGATTTGGATGATGCGCTGGCCCTAACAGTTGAAGTAGAAAACCTGTGTGAGCAATATTGGCGACTTTTGCAGGTTAACTCTAATCCGCCATTGTTAAGTGAAGCTGAAATGCGTGAAGTGTTTCAACAGTTTAAGGGATATGGGAAATGGGGAACTCGTAAAATATGAATTAAGGCTAGATGTAGCATTATTTGAATCAATTAATAAAGCAAAAATTAAATGAGTTATTTGCCCAACTCTGCCGTAGTTATGACTATCTTGCCCTTTGCACGACCTTGTTCAACGAATGCCATCGCATCCAGCGTTTCATCAAAGGTAAACGTGCGGTCTAGTACAGGACGCAACACATCCATCTCATAGAGTCTGGCTAAGGTATTCAGTTGCGCGCCATCGGCTCGCATAAAAAGGAAGGAATAGCGCACACCAAGTTTTTTGGCACGGGCGCGTACCCTCCAGCTCAAAAGCGTCATCACAATTTTCAAAAATGGCTGACCAATTTGCTCGGCGAATAATGTGTCAGGCGGACCAGAAACACTAATCGCGTGCCCACCAGGCTTAAGTATGGCTAGCGACTTTATAATGTTCTCGCCACCCAATGAATCAAGCACAACATCATAACCTGAGAGTACTTCAGAAAAATCTGCTTTCATATAGTCGATAACTTCGTTCGCACCTAGGCTGCGCAGCCTTTGTTCATCGCTGCTGCGTGCAGTCGTGGCGACATACGCACCAATATGTTTTGCAATCTGAATAGCTGTTGAACCCAGTCCTCCTGAACCAGCATGGATGAGAATCTTTTGTCCTGCCTTAAGCTGAGCACGTTCGAATAGTGCCTGCCATGCGGTAAGCGCCACTAAGGGCACCGCTGCGGCTTCTTCCATTGTGAGCGATTTCGGCTTGAGAGCGATGTCAGCATGGTCTATGGCGATATATTCTGCAAAGCAACCAATACGCAAGTCGCGGGGGCGAGAGTAAATCTCATCGCCAACGCTGTAGCTGCTCACTTCGGCACCGACTTGCATCACAACACCAGCGACATCATGACCAAGTACGAACGGAGTCTTGTACTTCAGAAGCCGCTTGAATTTACCGTTGCGAATCATTGTGTCCAGCGGATTGATGCTGGCCGCGCAAACGCGAACTAGGACGTCACGAGGGCCAATGTTTGGCTCGGGGATATTGGCGGCGCATAAGCCACTTTTTTCATACTTTGTTACTACAAACGCCTTCATCATGTGTCCTAGCATTGATTATTTAGATGCCTAAACTAATCAGATTATATTGATAAAAGCAATCTTAATATGCTGTTTTTGTTATTGAAATTTTACATTAAAACTCATAATAGTCAATGGTAAGTGCGGGAGAAAATACTGCACTAATGCGAAACATCTTCCACAAGCAACCCTGTATTCTGCCTTACATAAAGTTCTTCCCATAAGTCTTCACTGCGTTTATCGCGTGTTAATAGTGAAAATAAAATCACCATTAAAAAACCGAGTGGAATTGAAATAATGCCTGGGTTTTTTAATCGAAACAGCGGTTTCTCTAAACCCATGATGCTGGTTTTTTGCCCGGAAAAAAGCGTTAAGTCTTCTTTGGCTTTGATAATCTGTTTTTCCAGTGCGGCGATTTTGATTTGCGCTTTTTTGGATTCCTCAAGCGGGGTGTCGTGGTCTATGGCGCTACCAATCAACAGCACTTGTAGCGGCAAGCTATCCAATGCTTCTACAGCGGGTTTGGCTGGCTCTGCTTTTTGGCAAAAAGTGAAAAACTCACACATTATTCCCGCACTGGTTTTTGCTGCTATGGCAGGCTGGCCTGTTGCGCCTTCTAATACGATGTTGGCGTCACTGACCATTTTTTGTGGGTAGGTCATATTGGGTGAAATCAGTACCAATAAAATCGCGCTGCCTGCGCCAATCAGCATGCCCATGACGATACCTGTGGTGTTGCATTTTTTCCAATACAGTGTGAGGAAAATAGCCGGTAAATTGCTACTGGCTGCTACAGCAAACGCCATGCCGACTAAGTGTGCAACGTTTTGGCCTTTGGCGAGTATGCCAATTAAAATAGCGATAACACCTACGCTGACAGAGGCGAGCCGTGCCGCTTTCACTTGCTGTTGCTGCGTGGCTTCACCATGACGAATGACGTTGACGTATAAGTCGTGCGCAATTGCGCTTGCCGATGCCAGCACCAAACCCGCGACGACTGCGACAATGGTGGCAAAGGCGACTGCCGCCACAAATGCCAACATGAAGTTGCCCATCAAAGAGTTCTCGCCGCCACCCAAATATTGCGCTAATAAAGGCGCCGCCATATTGCCACCTTTGTCTATGCTACCAATGGTTTCTGGGCCTACATGTATCGCTGCGCCAAAGCCTAAAAATAGCGTGAGTACATAAAAACCACCAATAATTGCCATTGCCCACACCACAGATTTACGCGCTTCTTGCGCATTGGGCACCGTAAAAAAGCGCATTAAAATATGTGGCAAACCTGCAGTACCAAATACCAGCGCCATGCCCAGGCTAATCTGGTCTATCGGGTCTTTTAAAAATAAGCCGGGTTCTAAAAAGCGCTGCCCAAGTTCTTGTGCGCTCATGCTACTGGCGGCGGTGCCAAGTAATTTTGCAACCTGTGCTTGAACTTTTGGGTCATCTACCACCGCTTGTAAAAATGCCGGCAGGCTGAATCCATACGGTAACCACACCAATGTCACCAATACCAAAGAGGCGATGACTAATAAAACGGCTTTTACGATTTGCACATAGGTGGTGGCGACCATGCCGCCAAACACCACATAAGCGAGCATCAGCGCACCAACGGCGATAACGCTGACTTCGTAATCAATGCCAATTAAGGTTTTAACCAATACACCGCCACCCACCATTTGCGCGGTGAGGTAAAAAATAGACACGGTGATGGTAGAAAGTGCCGCCACCATGCGCGCTTTTTTGGGGTCGTTACGAAACGCTAAAATATCGCCTAGTGTATATTTGCCAATGTTGCGACAAGGCTCGGCAATCACTAACAGCACGGCGATGTAGCCCATTAAAAAGCCAACCGAATACATAAAGCCATCGTAGCCATATAGCGAAATTAGGCCAGCAATCCCTAAGAAAGAAGCAGCCGATAAGTAGTCACCCGCAATCGCCCAGCCATTTTGTAAGCCAGAGATTGAGTTACCTGCCACATAAAAATCGGCAGAAGATTTAACGCGTTTGGATGCCCACCAGGTGATGCCCATAGTACCGACGATAATGCTGCTGAATACCAAAAATGTAAGCCATCTGTATTGATCGGCCACCGCGCCACTTGCCCACGCAGGGTAACTCAATGTGATGCAAAGTAGGGCAAGTACTGTTTTCATGCTGCGCCTTTTATGTTGTGTGCATCTTCAATGAGTGCTTTCGCTTTTGTATCAAACTCGGTGTTGGCGCGTTTGGCGTAGAGAGCGGCAATAACCCATGCCACCACAAACTGAGCAAGAGCAAATATCAGCCCGAGGTTAATCACCCCCCATAATTTAATTTTGAAAAGCGTCTGGAAGTAGGCGGCACTGATAGGCAATAAGAAATAAAAAACCAGCGCAAACAACATGAGGCACCACAAAAAACGGGTTTTAGTTTGATGCAGCTGTTGAAAGCGCGGGTCAGCTTCAATGGCTTCCCAGTGGATAGATGGTTTTTTCACTAAAGCCTCCAAATTTTAACTTTAATTTTATCTTGCCTAAGCGCAGCGTTTCATTGTGATTGTAACGTCTTTACAGTAAAATAACTTCCCGTCTGCAACAAATCTTATAAAGCCTTTTCATGACCAAATATGTATTCGTCACTGGCGGTGTAGTCTCTTCTCTTGGCAAAGGTATCGCTGCCGCCAGCCTCGGTGCAATCCTCGAATCGCGTGGTATCAAAGTGACCATGTTGAAGCTTGACCCCTATATCAATGTTGACCCCGGCACCATGTCACCCTTTCAGCATGGTGAAGTATTTGTGACTGATGATGGTGCAGAGACGGATTTAGACTTAGGCCATTACGAGCGTTTTATTAGTAGCAAAATGTCTAAGCGCAACAACTTTACCACTGGTCAAATTTACGAGAGTGTGATTAAAAAAGAGCGTCGTGGGGAATATTTAGGCAAAACGGTCCAAGTGATTCCCCATATTACCGATGAGATTAAGGCGCATATTAAGCGTGGTGCAGAAGGTGCAGATGTCGCGATTGTAGAAGTAGGGGGCACCGTAGGCGATATTGAATCACTGCCATTTTTGGAGGCCATTCGCCAAATGGGCTTTGAAGAAGGTAAAACCCATGCTTGTTATGTACATTTAACGCTGTTGCCTTGGATACCAACGGCTGGTGAACTGAAAACCAAACCTACACAACACTCAGTAAAAGAATTACGCGAAATTGGTATTCAGCCCGATATCCTGCTTTGCCTTGCCGAACGACCGATACCGGAAGATGAGCGCCGTAAAATTGCGTTGTTTACCAATGTGCCATTTGAAGCGGTCATCAGCGCCATTGATAGTGATTCTATTTATAAAATCCCCGGCCTGTTGCACGAGCAAATCATGGATGAGATTGTCTGCCACAAACTGAACATTTTAGCGAAAGCAGCGGATTTAACCGAGTGGAAAAATATGACGCACGCGCTGGCTAATCCCAAGCACGAGGTCGATATTGCCTTTGTTGGCAAGTATGTGGATTTAACCGAGTCTTACAAATCACTGACTGAAGCACTCATTCATGCGGGTATTCACACAAAATCCAGAGTCAAGATTCACTTTATCGACAGTGAGGTTATTGAACGTGACGGTGTTAACGTTCTGCATGGAATGGATGCAATTTTGATTCCAGGCGGCTTTGGCAAGCGCGGCACTGAGGGCAAAATTGCGGCGATTCAATATGCGCGTGAACACAAAACACCTTATCTAGGCATTTGCTTAGGCATGCAGCTTGCGGTGATTGAGTTTGCACGCAACGTAGCCCAATTAAAAGACGCTAATAGCACAGAATTTAATGTGGACGCACCGCATAAATTAATTGGTTTGATTGAAGAATGGCAAGATGCTTCTGGTAAGCTTGAAAAACGCGACGAAAGCTCTGACTTAGGGGGTACCATGCGCTTAGGCGCTCAGCGTTGTCCGATTGAGCCTAAAACGCTGGCTGCTAGCATCTACGGTACTACGGTCAATGAGCGTCATCGCCATCGCTATGAGGTGAATAATCACTATGTTGAGCAGCTTAAAAAGGCAGGATTGGTGATTGCCGCACGTACCCCCACCGAGCAATTGTGCGAAATGATTGAACTGCCGAATAGCGTACATCCTTGGTTTGTAGCATGCCAATTTCACCCAGAATTTACCTCAAATCCACGCACTGGACACCCGTTATTTATTGCGTATGTACAGGCGGCAATTAAGAATAAGGCAAAAAACAAATGAGATTATGTGGTTTTGAAGCAGGACTTAAACATCCATTATTCTTGATTGCGGGGCCATGTGTGATTGAATCGCGCGAATTTGCGATTGAGACAGCGGGCGTATTGAAAGAGATGGCGGCGCGCGTTGGGATTGCCTTTATTTATAAATCTTCTTACGATAAAGCCAACCGTAGTTCAACCAAGACGTTTCGTGGTTTTGGCATGGATGAAGGCCTAAAAATATTAGATGAGGTCAAACGTCAAATTGGTGTGCCAGTGTTGACCGATGTGCATACTGAAGAGCAAGTGCCACAGGTGGCTGCAGTGGTTGATGTGTTGCAAACGCCCGCATTTTTGTGTCGTCAAACAGATTTTATTGTCGCTTGTGCCAAATCAGGGAAGCCGGTGAATATTAAAAAAGGGCAGTTTCTAGCGCCTGGTGACATGAAACAAGTGGTGAATAAAGCCAAGGAAGCGAACGGTGATATTGACAATATCATGGTGTGCGAGCGTGGGGCTTCATTTGGTTACAACACTTTGGTATCAGATATGCGCGGTTTAGCGATTATGCGCGAAACCAGTTGCCCGGTAGTGTTTGATGCAACACATTCCGTGCAGCAGCCAGGTGGGCAAGGCGATAAAAGTGGTGGTCAGCGCGAATTTGTGCCCGTGCTGGCGCGCGCCGCAGTGGCGAGTGGTATTGCGGGTATATTCATGGAAACTCATCCCGACCCATCCAAAGCGTTATCGGATGGACCCAATGCATGGCCATTACATAAAATGGAAGATTTGTTACATGTGTTAGTGGATTTAGATAGACTAGTAAAAAAAGCAGGTTTTGCAGAACAGACCTTATAACCTGTCTTGTAAAATTTAAGTGTAAGATTAAGCCAAAGGAATAAGTATGAGCGCAATTGTAGATATTATCGCCCGCGAAATTATGGATTCACGCGGTAACCCAACGGTTGAAGCGGATGTGTTGCTGGAAAGTGGGGTGATTGGACGCGCTGCGGTGCCTTCTGGCGCATCGACAGGCACCAAAGAAGCCGTAGAGCTACGCGATGGTGATTCAGGCCGCTACCTAGGCAAAGGGGTGCTGACCGCAGTGGAAAATGTGAATACTGAAATTACAGAAGCCATTATCGGACTGGATTGTGAAGAGCAAAGCTTTATTGATAAAACCCTGATTGAGTTGGATGGCACAGAAAATAAAGATCGCTTAGGCGCCAATGCTATTTTAGCGGTATCCATGGCGTGCGCACGCGCGGCCGCAGAAGAGAGCGGTTTACCGCTGTACCGTTATCTAGGGGGCTCGGGCGCCATGCAATTGCCAACCCCGATGATGAACATCATTAACGGTGGTGCACATGCAGATAATTCTGTCGATATTCAAGAGTTTATGATTATTCCTGCTGGGTTACCTACTTTCCGCGAAGCGCTACGCTGTGGTGCAGAAGTGTTCCATCAATTAAAGAAAACCTTACATAAAAAAGGCTTGGCGACTACAGTAGGAGACGAAGGCGGGTTTGCGCCTAATTTGCCTTCCAACGAAGCAGCGATTCAACTGATTATGGAGTCTATTTCTGCTGCAGGTTACGAGCCAGGTCAAGACGTATATTTGGGTTTAGATTGTGCCAGTACAGAGTTTTACAAAGAGGGGAAATATCATCTGGAATCAGAGAACTTATCGCTAACTTCAGCGCAATTTACCGATTATTTAGCCACTTGGTGCGACAAATATCCGATTATTAGTGTTGAAGATGGCATGAGTGAGTTTGACTGGGAGGGATGGGATATCCTGACTAAGCGTTTAGGTAAAACCACGCAGTTGGTGGGCGATGATTTGTTTGTGACCAATGCCAAAATTTTACGCGAAGGAATCAAACGCGGCGTGGCTAATTCTGTACTGATTAAAGTCAACCAAATTGGTACGCTAACAGAGACTTTCCAAACCATCGAAATGGCAAAACGGGCAGGCTATACCGCAGTGGTCTCGCATCGTTCTGGCGAGACAGAAGACACCACCATTGCCGATATTTCGGTGGCCACTAACGCATTACAGATTAAAACCGGGTCACTGTGTCGCTCAGAGCGCGTAGCAAAATATAATCAACTGTTGCGCATTGAAGAGGAGCTTGGCGATGCGACGAGTTATGCTGGACTGTCTGCGTTTTATCAGCTATTTAAATAATCCTCAATGTGAAAGCGCTCACATTAATTTTTGTCGTGCTAATTGCCTTGCTGCAATACCCGTTGTGGCTTGGTAAAGGTAGCTGGTTACGCGTGTGGAATGTTAATCAGCAAATAACTGAGCAAAAACAAAAAAATGATAACTTCAAACAGAGTAATGAGACTTTGGGGGCTGAGGTGAGAGACTTAAAACAAGGGAATGCTGCGATAGAAGAGCGCGCGCGTAGTGAACTTGGCATGATCAAACCAGATGAGGTATTTTATCAGGTGATTGATCAACCCATCCCCACCAGACCAGCCAACCAGTTGCCAGAAACGTCCACTAAAGCCAATCAATTGCCCTCGGCAGAAACTGGTGGAGCGCCTTAAGTTTCTAATGAATAAGGCAACGTGTTAAAGGTCACTGGCGCCTTATTCCAGAAAACTTGCCCAGTCTGTTGTGCGTCAATGCGTATTTCAATCAGCGCGTCAAATCCATTTTCACGATTTGGCGCAACTCTTACGATTTGGCCAACTTCATTTTGTGCTATATCGACTATTTTATCGCCTTCAGTGGGGGCTTCAGAACTGCTGATGTTAACTA
>JBQTJZ010000071.1:0-4196 GCA_052386615.1 Methylophilaceae bacterium | reverse complement strand
GATGGTCGCTTTATTGAGCGCGTAGGTTTTTACAATCCATCCGCACAAACAGGTGTTGAAGGCTTGCGTATAGACTCAGCACGCATCAATCATTGGACTAGCAATGGCGCACAACTTTCGGATACTGTTGCACGTTTGGTGAAAACGCATGCCAAAGGCCCAGAGGCGATGCTGGCAGCAAAAGCAAAAGATGCAGAAAAAGCTGCTGCATCAAAAGCTAAAGCTGCTGCTACTGAAGCAGCTAAAGTAAAGGCAGCTGCCGATGCAGCTAAAGCCGAAGCCGATGCTAAGGCCGCGGCAGAGGCTGCCAAGGCAGCAGAAGTACAGGCTGCTGCAACGGAAGAAGCGCCAGTCACCGAAGCCGCTGTAGAAGTAGCAGAAACCCCTGCAGCAGAATAAGGCAGATTGAGTTGAAGACTGCCGTTTTCGATGAAAACGGAAACTAAAGATTTGGTCATCATGGGGCGCATCATAGAGCCCTACGGCCTTTTGGGCTGGCTAAAAGTCAATCCCGATACTGAATATTTGGATGGCTTGCTGGATTATAAGACCTGGTGGATAGGACAAGGCGATAGTTGGCATGAGTTCACTGTTGAATCTGCCAAAACGCATAACGATGTGCTGGTGGTTAAGCTAGAGGGTATTAACGAGCGTGACGGTGCGTTTGCTTGTAAGGGTAAACAGGTAGCGGTGGTAAGAGCGCTGTTACCAAAACTGGAAGAGAATGAGTATTACTGGTCTGATTTAATCGGGTTAGCGGTTAAGAATCAGCAAGGGCTTGATTTTGGCAGAATAACCGAAGTGCTCGAAACCGGTGCCAACGATGTGATTGTGGTGCAGGGAGACAAGGAAAGACTGATCCCTTTTATCTCACAAACGATTTTAGACGTCAGTTTGGAGAACCAAACGATGTTGGTAGATTGGGATGCTGACTTTTGATTTTTGACCTCATTAGCCTGTTTCCAGAGATGTTTGATGCGCTGACGCAACATGGCATTTCGGCGCGTGCATTTGAGAATAAGTTATATGATTTGAAATGCTGGAATCCGCGTGATTTCACCATGGATAATCATAAAACTGTAGATGATAGACCTTACGGTGGTGGGCCTGGCATGGTGATGATGGCTGAGCCGCTGGAAAAAACGATTAACGCTGCCAAGCTAAGGCAGTTAGAACAGGGTGTAGCCACGCCAATAGTGATTCATCTGTCACCCAGCGGAAAGCCGCTAAATCACCAAAAGGTGATGCAGTTGATAGAAGCAAAAGGGTTGGTTTTGTTGGCTAGTCGTTATGAAGGGGTGGATCAACGTCTACTCGATGCGCTGGTAGATGAAGAAATATCAATTGGCGATTATGTATTAAGTGGTGGAGAATTGCCGGCCATGGTGCTTATGGATGCGCTAATCAGGCAATTGCCTAGTGCGTTAGGTGATGCAGATTCAGCAGTGGAAGATTCTTTTGTGGATGGACTGCTGGATTGCCCGCATTACACGCGACCGGAGGAATACAGAGGTAGAATAGTGCCTGAGGTTTTATTAACAGGTAATCATGCAAAGATTAAAGCGTGGCGATTAAAACAATCGCTCGCTGTAACAAGGGCAAAGCGCCCGGATTTATTGACCGCAAGGTCGTTGACGAAAGAAGAAGCTCGGCTGCTTAAAGAAATAGAGCAGGAACAAGCGGATTCATAACTTAAAAGGAACCCGCAAGGGATAAACAAAATGGCAGATATTATTAAAATGTTAGAGCAGGAAGAAATTGCGCGTTTAGGCAAAAAAATCCCTGATTTTGCACCGGGCGACACCGTCGTTGTGGGTGTAAACGTGGTGGAGGGGACTCGTAAACGTGTGCAGGCCTACGAAGGCGTTGTGATTGCTAAGCGCAATCGCGGCCTTAATTCTTCCTTCATTGTGCGCAAAATATCCTCTGGTGAGGGCGTTGAGCGTACATTCCAAACTTACTCACCATTAATCGCCTCAATCGAATTGAAACGTCGCGGTGATGTGCGTCGCGCGAAGTTGTACTACCTACGTGAGCGTTCAGGTAAATCAGCACGTATTAAAGAAAAATTAGTGGCGCGCGAAAAAGAAGTGATGGCACCAGAAGAAGTTGCGGCAGATTAATTTTTAGCTTATATCAAACAACCCCAAAATAACTAGATGTATTTTGGGGTTTTTTATTGCTTTGAATTACACGATTAAGTTAAATTAGCGTATGCAAAACAAAAATAAACATCTTTTGCAATTCGACGCTATTATCGGTGCGCCGTTTGGTGCAGTGGGAATCTCAATCCAGGGGATGCAGGTGGCTGTTGAGTTGTTGTCAGCAAAGCAGACTGCTAAGCCTGCAACAAATAAAATTGTTGATAGAGTTGCAACGCAAATAGCAGCATATTTTGCCGATGCGCATAATGATTTTAATTTACCTTTAGTGTACCAAGGCACACCGTTTCAACGCCGTGTGTGGCAGGCTATTAGTGCCATCCCGCGAGGGCAAGTGCTCACTTATAGTGATATCGCGCAACAAATTGGTTCTGGCCCACGCGCGGTGGCGAATGCGTGTGGCGCTAATCATTTGCCGTTAATTATTCCATGCCATCGGGTAGTCGCCAAAAATGGCTTGGGCGGTTTTATGCAGGGGGATCCAAACGGCTTAAAAATAAAAAAATGGTTGCTAAAACACGAGGGTGTCAAAGTGTGAGCGAATCAGATGTAAGCCAGATCGATATTTTTATTGATCACCTTTGGTTAGAAGATGGCTTATCCAAAAATACTTTAGAGAGTTATCGTGTCGATTTAAGTCAGTTTGCGGTGTGGCTTGGCAAAAATCAGAAACAGATCATTACGGCCAATCAAGCCGATATTCAGCAATATCTCGCAGTAAAGTCTCCGCAAAGCAAACCACGAAGCATTGGTCGTTTAATCGCTAGCATGCGCCGATTTTATCGTTATTACTTGCGCGAGAACTTAATCCAAACCGATCCTACATTACAAATAAAATCACCAAAATTACCTCGCAGCTTGCCCAAAAGTCTAAGCGAGCAAGAGGTAGAAGGTTTGCTCAACGCACCCGATATTGGTCAGCCTATCGGTTTGCGGGATAGAGCCATGCTGGAATTGCTGTATGCCAGTGGTTTGCGCGTTTCTGAGTTGGTGACAGTAAAAGTGAACGAAGTGAGCACGCAAGACGGCGTGGTGAGGGTGACAGGTAAGGGTAGAAAAACAAGGTTAGTGCCAATGGGTGAAGAAGCGGCTGATTGGATTACAAAGTACTTAAAAATAGCGCGACCAGAAATTTTGCAAAAACGCCTATGCGATGCGCTATTTGTAACCAATAGAGCAAGCGCCATGACGCGACAAGCATTTTGGTATTTAATCAAGCGCTATGCGCTACTGGCGGGCATCACCAAACACATGAGCCCGCATGTGTTACGTCATGCCTTTGCCACACATTTGTTAAATCACGGCGCCGATTTACGTGTAGTGCAGATGTTGCTGGGACATTCGGATATTTCAACTACGCAGATTTATACGCATGTGGCGCGCGAGCGCCTAAAACAATTGCATTCAGTGCATCATCCGCGCGGATAGCTGGGACTTAACACATAATTTGCATCAATATTTTCAATCACTGAACTGCTGTCCCATGCATCCACAATTGCTTTGGCTTTTGTATAATCCGAATCGCTCACATTCACTGTCACCAAGCCCATTGCTGGTATTTCGCCAACACCGCCTTGTAAAAAATCGCCAAAAACATAAGCAATAATTGCTTGTTGCTCTAGCAAGTTTTTAATTAAATGGGCTTCAATGCTATTGGATGCGTTGTAGACAGTGATCATTTTTACCTTTTAAGTTTTTTGCTAGTTACTTTTTCGCCACTAGGCGACCCTATTTCTTTTGCCCAGCCAAAAGAAATAGGGGAAAGAAAAGGCCGCTCCATGCCGCTTTCCCTTTGGCCTTAGCGCCGCATCTGAGTGTCGGCTGCGGAACTCGTGCTTTCAGCACTCAAACAGTCTTCGCCGCCTACCATCTGCCGCTCAAGCCGAAGGCGCGGAAAAGGGGTAGGATAAATAGGGCTTCCAGAAATCAGATATGGATAAGTTCATTTCATTTTCGAAAGAGTTACTTACTAAATCACTATTTTCAACTACAGCGAATAGAAGTCGAGTGACTTCACCTAAATCTTGTATCAAT
>JBQTJZ010000070.1:0-5191 GCA_052386615.1 Methylophilaceae bacterium | reverse complement strand
GTTGTTTTAACTTTTTCACCTGCACTATGATGTTTGTAGCTCACAATTTCAGATAAAGTATAGAAAATTTTCCCATAAATTTCTTTGACAGCAGCACCATCAAAACTATCATACGGAACAGAATTGCTTGGTTTGGGTTGTAGCGTAATGGGATCGATTTCATAAGCGGCATCCGAATAATCGTGACTTAACAAACGGCTGATAGCGCCTGGCCAAATATCTTCTTTCGTTTCGGTGTTTTTAAGGCGGCTGCCCAGCACACCGTGTATAAAAATCACCGGGGGTTGATCGGTCACCATCATGGATTCCATATAAAGACGGTGTAAATCGGGGGCAAAAACTTTACTGTTGGCAAATATGCCTGCAATGAATACGCCTGCTAAGACTGCAATTGTGAACACATATCGATTAAAAATCGTCTTTTTTAAAGCTCTGTAAGTAAATCTGAGCATTGGCTATCAATCTGATGAATTGAATAAGGTGAATAGTATAGATTTTTTTTAGAATTTAATAGCCATGAGGTTAGGTCGCTAAAATATTGCTACCATCGTTTTTTCAAATCAATTCTAGCGCACGTGAGTAATTGCGAAATTCATTTGATTAATAAACGTTTTTTGGCTACAATGCATACGCTTTACAACCTTGCCACACTACAGTACAGCTAATAAGGGCTGGTTTTGAGTTAGGTGGCTTAACCCATAAGGAGATTTCATGCGTCATTATGAAGTAGTATTTATCGTGCATCCAGATCAAAGCGAGCAGGTGCCCGCAATGATTGAGCGTTACCGCACACTCGTCACCAGTAACGGCGGCACAATTCATCGTCTAGAAGACTGGGGTCGTCGTCAGTTGGCCTATCCAATCCAAAAAATCCACAAAGCGCATTATGTGCTGATGAATATTGAGTGCAATCAAACTGTGCTTGAAGAGTTGGAGCATGGCTTTAAATTTAACGACGCTGTATTGCGCCATTTAACCATGGCCACTAAAGCCGCTGTGGTTGCGCCAAGCCCAATGATGAAAGAAGAAAAATCTAAGTCAGTGTTAAGCGAAGTAGTGGCGGTTGAAGGGGTTGCCGCCGCCCAAGCATGAATGCGTTAAATTGAATAAAGTGGTGTTGAGCGGGCAAGTGATACATTGTGAGCCGTTACGCTATACGCCAGCAGGGTTACCGTTGTTAAGTTTTTTGATTCACCATGTTTCTGAAAATAGTGAAGCAGGGCTAAAGCGCAAAGTAGAATGTGAGATTCGTGCCATCGCCATGGGCGAGTTAGCAAAAAGTCATATTCAAACTGGGGCGAATATTAACGTTACCGGTTTTTTAGCCAAACGTAGTGCAAAAAGCACACAACTGGTACTACACATACAAGAGTTAAGGATTATGAGGAGTTAAACATGGCAAGAGATATGTACAAACGCCGCCGTTACTGCCGTTTTAGCGCAGAAGGCATTAAAGAAGTTGATTACAAAGACGTGGATCTACTGAAAGATTTTATTTCAGAGAATGCAAAAATTATTCCAGCCCGTATGACAGGCACTAAAGCTAAATATCAACGTCAACTCACTGCGGCGGTAAAACGTGCGCGTTTCTTGGCGTTGCTACCATACACCGACAAGCATCCAGGCTAAGGGAGAATAATATGCAAGTAATTTTATTAGAAAAAGTCGCTAATTTAGGCAATCTTGGTGATATCGTCAAAGTAAAAGATGGGTTTGGCCGAAATTTTTTAGTGCCACAAGGCAAGGCAAAGCGTGCTACAGAAGCAAATAAAGCTGAGTTTGCAGCACGCCGTGCTGATCTCGAAAAGCAGCAGGCGGATATTTTGATTGCAGCAAAAGCACGCGGTGAAAAACTTGCAGGCTTTGCTATTCAAATCATGCAAAAAGCAGGGGTTGATGGGCGCTTGTTTGGTTCAGTAACCAACCATGATATCGCTGAAGCGCTGCAGGCTAAAGGATTCGAAATCGCTAAATCTGAAGTACGTATGCCTACAGGGCCACTCAAAACGATTGGAGATTATCCGACGAGTATTGCATTGCATCACGATGTGGTGGTTGATATTACCGTCACAGTAACCGCAGAAGCTTAATTCCGCTTAATGGCTAGATAAGCCAGATAAAAAGGCTACTTCGGTAGCCTTTTTCCTTTGACCTTAATGATAGTGATATCAAATGGCAAAACTATCTAAACCAGCGCATATGATTTTAACTGTCATCTCGGTATAATCTTGCCATGGCAGACGAACAATTAGAATCGCTAAAACTTCCCCCACATTCCATCGAGGCAGAGCAGTCTGTGCTAGGAGGGTTGTTGCTAGAAAACGAAGCGTTGGATAAAATTGCTGACATTTTAACCGCTCAAGACTTTTATCAGCACGATCATAAAACTATTTATGAGCATATCGCTAAGCTGATAGAACGCAATCGCCCTGCAGATATTGTGACCGTGGCGGAATCGCTAGAAAGCACTGCCGAATTGTCTCAAATAGGCGGTATTGCCTATTTGGGGGCGCTAGCACAAAACACCCCCACCGCAGCCAATATCCGGCGCTATGCTGAAATTGTGCGCGAGCGTGCGATTATGCGTAAGCTGGTGGTGGTAGGTAGCGACATCGCGGGCAGCGCTTACCATCCCAATGGCCGTGATGCACAACAATTGCTGGATGAAGCTGAAGCCAAAATTTTTCAGATTGCCGAAGGGCGTAACCGTAAAAGTGATGGCTTTGTTGATATTAAGACGCTACTTCCACAGGTAGCTGAACGCATTGATGCGCTATTTTCACGTGAAAATCAAAGCGATGTGACGGGTATTCCCACTGGTTTTGCAGATTTAGATTCAATGACTTCTGGCTTACAAGGAGGCGATTTGATTATTGTGGCAGGACGACCATCGATGGGTAAAACTGCATTTTCGCTCAATATGGCAGAAAACGTGGCGCTGGATACAGGTTTACCAGTCGCTGTTTTTTCCATGGAAATGGCCTCCACGCAGCTGGCTATGCGTATGATCGGTTCAGTTGGGCGCTTAGATCAACACCGTATGCGTACTGGGCGTTTGGCAGATGAAGATTGGGAAAAGCTGACTACCGCACTTGGGCGCTTGAATGAAGCCCCTATTTTTATTGATGAGGGCGCTGGGTTGAGTAGCTTTGATGTGAGGGCGCGCGCGCGGCGCTTACATCGCCAATGTGGTAAATTGGGTTTGATTGTGGTTGATTATCTGCAACTGATGTCAGCCCCGGCGGGTAGGCAGGGTGAAAACCGTGCGACTGAAATTTCAGAAATTTCACGCTCGCTCAAGGCGCTGGCTAAAGAGTTGGATGTGCCTGTGGTTGCCCTTTCTCAATTAAATCGCAGTGTGGAAACGCGCCCGGATAAACGCCCGGTGATGAGCGATTTGCGCGAATCTGGTGCGATTGAGCAGGATGCCGATTTGATTTTGTTTATCTATCGAGATGAAGTGTATAACCCGGATAGCGTTGACAAGGGCACTGCTGAGATTATCATTGGCAAACAGCGCAACGGCCCGATTGGGCGTGTACGCCTTACCTTTATTGGCGAATATACACGGTTTGAAAATTTTGCTAACGCTGGCTACGTGCCAGATCAGTATTAACTAAAATTCAGATCATGCGTCCGATTCAGGCCATCATCTCGCATAGCGCTTTGCAGCACAATCTGAATGTTGTAAAACAGCATGCACCTCGCTCAAAAATCATGTCAGTAGTAAAAGCCAATGGCTATGGACATGGATTGATTAACGTCGCACATGGGTTGAACGCTACAAACGGCTTTGCGGTGCTTAATTTGAACGAAGCGGTTGATTTACGCGAGGCTGGCTTTGAGCAAACCATTTTGCTGTTGGAGGGAGTGTTTATCCAAGAGGAGATGAAACTTGCCGCAGCGTTTGGTTTGGATACAGTGGTGCATGCAGCCCTACAGATTGACATGCTGGAACAGGTAAAGTTGGCACGGCCGATGCATGTTCATCTCAAAATGAACACAGGCATGAATCGTTTAGGCTTTATGCCTAGCGACTATGTGGCTGCTTTTGCTCGTTTAAAAACATGCAAAAATGTTGCGGGGATAACGTTGATGACCCACTTTGCCACAGCAGATGAAGCCAGGGGTATCGCCGAGCCTTTACAGCGTTTCCAAAGCACTATCAAGGGGTTAAAGCAGCCAATTTCTTTGGCGAATTCTGCTGCTATTATGCGACATTCAGAAGCACATGCGGACTGGGTACGCCCGGGCATTATGCTGTATGGGGCAACACCTGTGAGTGGCACACCAGCAGTAAAGTTTAACCTAAAAGCGGCAATGCAATTAACCAGTGAAATTATTGCGGTACAAGCTATTCAAGCGGGTGAAAGCGTAGGGTATGGTCATTGCTTTACTGCCACTAAAAACACACGTGTTGGTGTGGTGGCTTGTGGCTATGCCGATGGCTATCCTCGGCATGCACTCAATGGAACGCCAATTGCGGTAGCTGGAAAACGCACACAAACCCTTGGGCGTGTTTCGATGGATATGCTTTTTTGTGATTTAACCGATATCCCAGAAGCGAATATTGGTGCGCCTGTGGAGCTGTGGGGTAGCGCAGTGCCGGTAGATGCGATTGCTGAAGCAAGCGCTACGGTTGGCTATGAATTGCTGTGCGCCGTTTCACCACGTGTACCGATGAAAGTGGTCACCTAGAGTGGCCAAAGCCAAAAGTATTTATACCTGCACTGAATGTGGTGCGAGCGAGCCTAAATGGCAAGGCCAGTGCCCTAGCTGCCTGGCGTGGAACACGCTGGTAGAAACTGTTGCAGAAGTGGCTGGTAGCAACCGTTATGCGAATAAATTTGACGGCCTCACCTCCAGCGCCACGTTACAAAAATTAAGTGCCGTCGAGGCTGCAGATGTTGAGCGCCAAGCCACAGGTATTGCCGAGTTCGACCGTGTGCTGGGAGGCGGTTTGGTGGAAGGAGGCGTGATTTTAATCGGCGGCGACCCCGGTATTGGTAAGTCGACGCTGTTATTGCAAGTGCTTTGCCATTTGGGCAAAGCCAAACAAGCCATTTATGTCAGTGGGGAAGAATCGCCGCAGCAAATCGCGATGCGCGCCAAACGCCTAGGGCTGGATGCCAGCCAACTCGATTTATTAGCTGAAATTAATCTCGAGAAAATTCTTGCTACGTTGCAAAGC
>JBQTJZ010000069.1:0-3367 GCA_052386615.1 Methylophilaceae bacterium | reverse complement strand
TCGGTAGTGCCTGGATAAGTCGTGCTTTCTAATGAAACAATTTGGCCTGTGCGTAGATAAGGAACCAGTGAATCTGTAGTATTCGTCACAAAGCTCAAATCTGGTTCACGGTATTTGTTAAGCGGTGTAGGCACACAAATAATTAATGCATCTACCTCTGATGCCCGACTAAAATCTGTGGTAGCTTCAAAGCCTTGTGTTTGTGCATGACTGACAGCTACTGAGCTTATATGCTCAATATAAGATTGCCCATTACTTAAACGATTCACTTTAGCGCTATCAATATCAAAGCCTAATACTTTGTAGCCTACTTCAGCGTATCGTAAAACCAAGGGCAACCCCACATAACCTAGGCCAATAATGCCAATGACCGCAGTTTTATGATTTAATTTTGAAATTAAAGAAGTTTTAATCATAAGCAGAAACCATATTAGTTAATGTTTCAGCAAGTGTTGGAACTGTTATATTTCCTACGGCTTGCTTAAGTTTGCTTGAGTCACCACATAAACGATGAATCTCATTCGCTCTCACAAAAGTCGGGTTCACACTAATCTCAATGTTGTGCCCGCTGATTTCAGTAAGCAATTTAATAACGGTGTTTAGTGTCACAGGTTTTCCAGTGCATATATTGTATGTTTCGCCCGTTTTGAAGCTATTTAACAACGCTAAATAAGCATCACATACAAAACGCACATCATTAAACTCTCGCTCCACGTTAATATTCCCTAGCTCAACTACCGGTGCCTTTTTTACAAAGTGCGCCACTAACTTTGGGATAACAAAAGATTCACTTTGGTAGGTTCCCACGTAATTAAAGGGCCGCACAAAAAACAGGGGTAAACGGTCTAAATAAGTGCGCGCCATATGCTCCATAGCAAGCTTGCTGGTCGCGTAGTGATTAACTGGCGCAGGTGGTTGGGATTCTGCAATAGGTGACGTTTCACAATTGCCATAAACATTGGCACTACTTGCCAGCAGCACGCTTTTAGGTGCTTTCGGCAGCTTCGCCAGCGCATGAAGCAGATTAAGCGTACCGATTACATTCACCGTGTAAAATTCGCTCACATCCGCATGTCCGACAAAACTAATGGCAGCCAAATGAACAACCGCCTCTGGTGCTTGCAATAACACTTCTTCTTCAAGGGCGGCTACATCGTTCAAATTTGCTTTCAAAGCCGTTACTTTATGGCCATGATTAACCGCTTTTTCTACAAAGTGTAATCCCGTAAATCCATCCGCTCCCGTCACTAATATTTTCAAAATGAAAATCCTGTTAGGTTGCGACGCACATCCTCTGCCACCATCATTGCACATAATGCTTCCAAGTTTGTTTTGGGCTCCCAGCCTAGAACTTTTTTTGCTTTTTCTGGATTGCCCATTAACAACTCCACCTCGGCAGGACGATAAAATTTAGGATTCACTCTAACCAAAGCCTTTCCAGTGGCGGCATCTACCGCAGTTTCCGCATCATCTTTGCCTTTAAAAATGAGTTCTATATCCACCGCCTTAAACGCCATTTTCACAAAATCACGCACTGTCTCAGTTCTATTAGTCGCTAACACAAAGGTATCAGGTTCATTGGCCTGCAGTATGCGCCACATCCCTTCTACATATTCTTTTGCATAGCCCCAATCACGCTTGGCATCCATGTTGCCTAGTTCTAGCACGTCCAATTTACCAAGTTTGATTTTTGCAGCACTGTCAGTGATTTTGCGTGTTACAAATTCAAGTCCACGTAGCGGGCTCTCGTGATTGAACAAAATACCGCTACTGCCAAAAATATCGTAACTTTCACGATAGTTAATCGTCATCCAATGTGCGTAAAGCTTGGCCACGCCATAAGGGCTACGTGGGTAAAATGGAGTACCCTCTGTTTGTGGGATAGTTTGCACTTTGCCAAACATTTCTGAGGTACTTGCCTGATAAAAACGAATCTTAGGATTGACAATCCGAATTGCTTCCAACAAGTTCACTGCGCCAATTCCTGTAATCTCTGCAGTGGTAACTGGCTGTTCAAATGAGACTCCTACAAAGCTCTGCGCAGCGAGGTTATAAACTTCGGTGGCTTCCGTTTTTTGCATTAAACGAATGCTGGCAGATAAATCTGTCAGATCATATTCAAGTAAATGTAAATTAGAGTGCTTATAAACGCCTAATTCCTCAATCCGCCAAAAATTCACGGAGCTGGTACGCCGATAGGCGCCATAAACTTCATAGCCTTTTTCTAGCAATAGCTGTGTTAAATAGGCGCCATCTTGACCAGTAATTCCAGTAATAATTGCTTTTTTCATAAAAATTCCTTATTCATAATTATTTGTTTCTACCTAACGTTTGCCATTACATTACCTTTTCTTAGCCCCTAGTGATTAACTGGTCTACCATAACTATCATCAAACCGAATAATGTCATCTTCACCGACATAATCACCGCACTGCACTTCAATAATATTGAGTAACTCGCTACCATTGTTAGCAAGGCGATGCCGGTGCGTTTTTGGAATATAGGTAGACTGATTGGCTTGCAAGGTAAACTCCATATCGCCATTGGTAATGGTAGCTTCCCCTGATACCACCACCCAGTGTTCAGAGCGGTGTTTATGCATTTGCATCGAAAGTTTTGCGCCTGGCTTCACTGCAATCCGTTTAATTTTGAAATGACTGCTTTCACCCAAGACGGTATACGTTCCCCACGGACGATGTACAGTTTGATGAAACTCGGTGAGCTCTGGTTTGAGCATTTTGACTTGTGCAACTAGACTTTTAATATCTTCAGAACGGCTTCTGTCACAAATTAGCGTGGCATCGGCAGTTTGTATCGCTACAATATTATCCAACCCTAAAATAGCTAACAATCCATTCTCTGTCCAAAGCAGGCTATTGTTAGTTTCATGACACAAGACATCTCCATGTGTCACATTATTTTGATTATCTTTCTGATGGCGGTGATAAATAGAATCCCAACTACCGAGATCGCTCCAAGCCATATCTACTGGAACTACTGCCACTTTGTCTGCTTTTTCAGCTAAGCCATAATCAACAGAAATATTAGTAAAATTGACATAAGTTTCTATAAAATTTTCTGTAGTCATTGCGCTCATTTGTTGTGCCATTTGTGGCTGATATTGCGCTAACATGCGCATAAAAACGCTAGCCTTAAACACAAACATGCCGCTGTTCCACAAATACCCGTCGCGCACAAATTGAATCGCTTTTTCTGCGTTTGGTTTTTCCACAAATTGCGCCACTTCAAACACAGGCATCTCACCCTCTTTAAGTTTGATGCTAGGTTTAATATAACCAAATCCAGTCGCTGGTTCATGCGGCTTTATCCCTAGCAATACTAGATAACCCTCTTCGGCCACCTTCTC
>JBQTJZ010000068.1:0-17138 GCA_052386615.1 Methylophilaceae bacterium | reverse complement strand
AGTTCACGCTGAACATCGATGATATCCTTAAATTTAGCGGTTTTATCAGCTAGCATGCTCCGCAATCGGTCGCGTAGCTCGGTTAAATTCTTGATACGCGCATCTGTATCGACCACTTGATTGGTTTTATCTTCGCTATCACGACGATGCGAGAGCACTTCGCCATGCTTGGCTAGGCCGGATAAAAATATAGTCACATTTCTTGGTGGTACACGTACACTTAAACTCGCCGAGGGTGGGCTATAGGGCGTTTCACGATTATAATTAGCGCTTAGTAATTGGCAATTAAGCACGCTGCAATGATTGACCGCGGCGTCAAAACTCGCTTGCATATTTTCTGCAGGTGTTTCTATGCTGAGATGATGCCGCAAAGCAATATATTTTTTTAATTCAGTATTGTTGTCACTAGGCTCGCTCATTTGCGTCAAACTTTGCTCAGCGCCACCCTCTACTTTCACTCCTCTTTTGCTTTGCACTGCATCTGCTATTTCATAAGATGCTGTTGCTGGCGTTATTGAAGCTGATTCCTGCTTTCCACAGGCAACTAGTGCACAAAATATCAGTATCACTAAACCAAGCTTTTTCACGTTAAAGCTCCTTTACTTTGAAAGCGCTTTTAACGCTTGCTTAATGCCATCTGACACGCTAGTAGCTTTATCTAGCAATTTAACAGCAGCTATGGCTTCACGCTCATTGTACCCTAATGCCAAAAGTGCATTCAGCACATCATGTGCGGCGGATTTTGGCTGGCTCGCAGAACCCGCTCCAGCAACACCAAATTTGTCTTTTAGCTCTAAGAGTAAGCGCTCGGCCGTTTTTTTCCCAATGCCTGGAATACGCGTCAGCATAGCGACTTCTTGTAAACTTACCGCCTGCACCAAATCCTCAATCGAAACACCACTCAAAATTGCAAGGGCAGATTTTGCACCAATACCATTGACTTTGAGCAACTGCCTAAATGTAGCACGCTCTTGGTCGGTGCCAAAGCCATAAAGCAGTTGTGCGTCTTCACGCACCACCATATGGGTGAGCAATTGAATGGGGGCGCCGAGTTCTGGCAGGTTGTAAAAAGTACTCATGGGCACTTCAACTTCGTAACCAACCCCATGGCAATCTACCATTACTTGCGGAGGCGTTTTTTCAATTAATGTACCGTTCAGTCTACCTATCATATGAGTCTACCGTTCTTTACGCGAAAACCTGCCGTGGCCAACTTGCCCAAGCCCTGACCGCCATGCGCATGGCATATGGCGCAAGCCAAGGCATCTGCAGAATCAGGGCTAGGCGTTGCCGGCAAATTGAGTAAACGCTTTACCATTTCTTGTACTTGTTCTTTTTGGGCATGACCATTACCCACCACCGATTGCTTAACTTGCAGCGCAGTGTATTCGGCCACAGTTAAATTGCGTATCACTGCCGCGCTAATCGCTGCACCACGTGCTTGACCTAACAACAATGTCGATTGTGGATTGACGTTCACAAATACTTTTTCTACTGCCACTTGTTGAGGATGATAAGCATCAATCACCTCAAACAAGCCCTCCAGTATAATCTTTAAGCGTGCCGGAAGCTCTTCTTTATCTGCCTGTTTTCCGCTAGCGGTTTTCACGGTTCCGCTGGCAATATAATGAATTTTTTCGCCTATTTTTTCAATCACGCCAAAGCCGGTTAAGCGCAGGCCGGGATCGATGCCAAGAATGCGAATTGTGGTCATTCTTCCTCAAGCATTGCGGTAGTATAGACGTCTTGCACATCATCAAGGTCATCTAGCGCATCCAATATTTTTTGCATTTTCACCGCGTCATCACTGTCAAATTCCACCTCGTTTAATGGTTTCATGGTCACTTCTGCCAGCACCGCTTTTAAACCCGTAGCCTCCATTGCTTCTTTCACTGCCATAAAATCGTTGGGGGGCGTAATCACTTCAATACTGCCATCTTCATCGGTCACAATGTCTTCCGCACCTGCCTCCAGTGCCGCTTCCATTACCTGTTCTTCAGAGGTACCCGGTGCGTAGACCAAACTTCCGCAATGTTTGAACATAAATGCGACGCAACCATCGGTGCCCAAATTGCCACCAAATTTGGTAAGCGCATGGCGTACATCGGCCACCGCACGTTGTTTGTTGTCGGTCAAACAATCAATAATAATCGCCGCACCATTGATGCCATAACCTTCATAGCGAATTTCTTCATAGTTCACGCCCTCCAATTCGCCCGTGCCTTTTTTAATGGCACGAACAATGTTATCCGAAGGCATATTTTCTTCTTTAGCCTCCGCCACTGCCGCACGTAAACGCGGATTCATCGCTGGATCGCCGCCACCTAAGCGGGCAGAAACGGTAATTTCTTTAATCAGTTTAGTAAAAACTTTTCCGCGCTTAGCATCCTGTCTGCCCTTGCGATGTTGAATGTTTGCCCATTTACTATGACCTGCCATGC
Organism: Methylophilaceae bacterium; assembly: GCA_052386615.1. Taxonomy (GTDB): domain Bacteria; phylum Pseudomonadota; class Gammaproteobacteria; order Burkholderiales; family Methylophilaceae; genus JBQTJZ01. The sequence continues at coordinate 14,697 of JBQTJZ010000068.1, read as the reverse complement.
TTGTTAACCCTGAAAATAATTAAAAAGCCCATTTTACCACGACTCATCTAGGAGCCTCAGTCTTGCCCCATGGCGGCATCAACAGGCGTCTGTTTTCTGATGTTAACGATGGAAATAATAATCAAAGACAAGGCAATAAACAGCATGCCGATTAATTCATAGGATTTGGGCACCTCGTTAAGCTGAATCCAGGCAGAGATGACTCCAATCACTGGCGCAAGCATAGAAGCCATGCTCGCCACACCCGCCTGTAGGCGCTGTAGTGCATATATCCATAACACCCAGGCCAGCGACCCACTTAAAAACAGACTAAAAAGCACGGCATAAATGAAAGTATTGGTCCATTGAATAGGGGGCGCGGGCAATGTCAAGGCAAGGATGACGATGGGGATAGACCCTAACAATAATGGCCACGCCGTGAGATTAAGTAAATCTAAATGTGGCGCACGTTGATGTAGCTTTTTAGAAACAATCGCAGAAATTGCCCAAGAAATACCTGAGCACACCGCCAATAGCATACTAAAACCATCGGCTTTAATATGTAGCGGATCAAATATAAGCACAATACCAAACAAGGCAAACGCCACCGCTAGCCATTGCCAGCCCTGCACTTTCTCGCCTAGCATGGGCCAAGCAAATAGCATCACCCAAAATGGCATGGTGTAGGCAAGCACCGCTGTTTTGCCCGCGCCCCCTTCCACCAATGCCCAAATCAACAAACCGGTAAACCCACAAGTTTGCAGTAAGCCTAATACCAGCATGGTAGGAATCTCTTGTAATGCCAATGGTCGTCTCGTAAAAAACATAATAACAAATAGCATCAGCGCTCCCAAAAAGGTACGCAATGCGGCAAATTGAAACGGGCTGGCATATTGCACCGCTAATTTCATCACCACCCAGTTGTAGCCCCAAATTAAGGTCAGTAGAAACAGTGCAATGAAAGCTTTGATGGTGGTATTTTTTTGCATGGCTTATTTTAATTTGTTTTCAGTTCTAATGATAAAGAGTATATTTTTATTAAGTGGTATCGGGGAGAGATAATGAAAACTTGTTTACAAATTTTAAATGCCAAAAAACATCAAGAACTTATTTCTATCGCACCTAATCGTCCTGTATTTGACGCCTTAGTGATTTTGGCCGAGTATAAAATTGGTGCTTTAGCGGTAGTGCAAGATGACAAGCTGGTGGGTATTTTCTCTGAGCGTGATTACGCGCGCGAGGTGGTGCTGCAAGGGCGTTCTTCTAAAACCACACAGATCGCTGATGTAATGACAGCCAAAGTGCTAAGCGCTAAACCAACAGATTTGGTAGATAGCGCAATGGCTTTAATGAGCGAAAAAAATATTCGCCATTTACCCGTGCTAGAGGGTGATAAGGTATTGGGCATGCTCTCTTTAGGCGATTTGGTGAAAGAAACGATAAGCCATCAGCAGCAACTGATTAAAGAGCTTGAAAGTTACATTAGAGGCACATAGCCATTTCACCTTCAATTTCTAATGAAATTACTTAGGGCGCAATCATGTTTAGCGTCAGCTATTTTGAAAACGAACGGTGCATAATGCACTCATACAAACAAGCAACAGATAGTTAATTGAATTGTTTGTTGTTATGTAAGTAAACTAATTTAGGAGAAATATTATGTGGACAACACCAGCAGCAACTGAAATGCGTTTTGGCTTTGAAGTCACTATGTACGTAATGAATAAATAATTAGCACACGCTAATTAACCAAGGGAGCTTCGGCTCCCTTTTCTTTTTTTTCTAACGCTTATTCGCCAATAATTTTAACCAATACGCGTTTTTTACGACGGCCATCAAACTCGCCATAAAAAATCTGTTCCCATGGGCCAAAATCTAATCGGCCCTCGGTAATCGCTACCACCACTTCGCGCCCCATCACCTGACGCTTCATATGCGCATCGGCGTTGTCTTCGCCCGTGTCGTTATGTCGATAGCTACTCACCGGCTCGTGCGGCGCAAGGCGCTCTAACCACTGCGTATAATCGTGGTGCAAACCACGTTCGTCATCATTAATGAACACGCTGGCGGTAATGTGCATAGCGTTCACCAACACAAAACCTTCACGCACGCCGCTCTCACGCAAACACTCGTTCACTTGGTCGGTAATACGGATAAACGCAACACGGGTAGGCGGATTAAACCAGAGTTCTTTACGATAACTTTTCATTTTGTTCTCCTAGATAACTAGCTTTTATTTTAGCATCGCCACCCATTGTTCAAGCAATAAAAAAGGCCTCCGAACGGAGGCCTTGTAAAGAAACCAAATTAGCTTTTTACTTCGATTGCATGGCTAAAGGTTTTGCCCTCATTGTCTGTCGCCAGCACTTCCAGTTTGCCAGGCGCATCCGGAATAAAGTTGAATTTAAAATAAGGGTCTTCCGCAGTGCCTACTCCCACATCCACCGTCATCACAGGTTTACCGTTATAGGTAAACGCCGTTTTATTGATATAAAACGCTGGCACAAAGCCTTGCGACACCAAATCACGCTGCAACCCTGTGCGCATTACATGCTTGATATTGAATGTGGCGGGGGTCGCCGACCCAAATTTAGTGGGCGGTTCTACATTCATTTTAATTTTACCAGCCGCAGCACGAGTGACTGCTTCGTCTGCATCTACCGTTCCGCCGCAGCCACCCGCAGCACGAATCTCACGTGAAGCCAAGTATAATTTGCCATCTGCGGTTTCGCCTACCAGACGGACAAAAGCATCGGTTTCAAAACGAATCCGTGTTGATAATTGAAAATCACCCAACATGTCTGTTAAATGATAAGTGGCTGTCACAGGAATAGGATTGGCATCTACAAAAGAATAAAGCTTTTTAATCACCACCCCTTTTGCAGCCGCACTATCAATAGTATAAGTAACAGGCACCTGTGCGCCACTTTCGGCGCGGCGCGGCGCTTCTATCTTAATAAAATCAGCCTCTATCATTGGGCGCTTTTCAAAAAACGCCTCTTTCATCACCGACCATAGTTTAGGGTCGGCCTCTGCGTAGGCACTCAAACTAGCACTTGCCAAAACAGCCGCACTCAATAGTACGGAAAATAAACCTTTATTCGATTTCATATGCTCTCCAGTTAAACTGTTTTCTGCTATCACTATGCTCAACTTTAACCAAATTGATAGGTATTAAGCACATTAACGCAGATATTATAATTACGACTACCCAACGCTATTTTAGTTTTATGCCTTTATTTGTATGTAACTCGAATCACATACCATGTTTGTACTATGGTTGATTCGGGTCGCCCGATGGTCGCATTATATAATCAGGATTCCAAAACTCCTCAAAATTGAGCTCCACACCGTTGCCCGACGGGTCTTTTAAATTAATCTGCCGTACACCATTGGCTAATATACGCGTGGTAAACATCACATTGTTTTTGCTTAAGTGCGCTTCCATCGCCGGCATATCGGTGCAGGTAAAAGACACATGGTCATAGGTGCCGTGCACATTGAGTTGTGGCGCAGTCGGCGTTTTATATTCCGCCAAATGCACCACATCGTTATCACCGATATACAGCCAATAACCGTAAGTGGTACTCGCCACGCGCTTACCTACCGTTAAGCCGAGAATATCGCAATAAAAATCGCGCAGTTTCAGCATGGTGTCGCGGTCGGTGCGAAAGTTAACGTGGTTGATCTCGGTAAGCGGCATAAATTTTCATTTTGACAGGTTGAATTGATGCATTCCCAGTTGCAATCATACCCGATTCCTGCTGAGGTTGACAGTTTGAATAAGCACAACCCTTATGCCATACTAAACGCGTAGCTAAAATAAAAAACTTAAAATAAAACAACTAATTATTTATGGGGGAAGTAAATAATGAAAGCTTTAGTGAAAAAGTATGCCAAAGAAGGTCTTTGGCTTGAAGACATGCCTGAGCCAGAAGTTGGTAATAATGATGTGCTGATTAAAATTAAAAAAACCGCCATTTGCGGCACCGATGTACACATTTACAACTGGGATGAATGGGCGCAAAGAACGATTCCTGTACCGATGATCACTGGGCACGAATACGTGGGCGAAATTGCTGGGTTTGGCTCGAATGTGACGGATTTTAAAGTGGGGGATATCGTCTCTGGTGAAGGTCATTTAACGTGCGGGCGTTGCCGAAATTGCCTTGGCGGCCGAACACACTTGTGCCCCAACACCATCGGCGTAGGCGTGAATCGTCACGGTGCTTTTGCAGAATACTTGGTGATTCCTGCTAAAAATGTATTTAAACCAAGCCGCCCGATTGATACTGATTTGCTGTCCTATTTTGATGCCTACGGCAACGCTGTGCACACCGCATTATCTTTCAACATGGTGGGCGAAGATGTGCTGATTACCGGTGCCGGCCCGATTGGGAGTATGGCGGCTTTGGTGGCAGACCATGCCGGGGCAAGAAATATCGTAATTACCGACATGAATCAATACCGTTTGGATTTAATCAAAAGCATTTTGCCGCGCGTGGTGACAATTAACGTAGGCAAAGAAAAAATCACCAAAGAAATGATGCAATCGATGGGTATTTTTGAAGGGTTTGATGTAGGTTTAGAGATGTCTGGCTCGCCCAAAGCGTTTGGCGATATGCTGAGCAAAATGATTAACGGCGGCAATATTGCTATGTTGGCCATTATGCCAGCAGGTTCCGGCATTGATTGGGATATGGTGGTGTTTAAAGGCCTCACCATCAAAGGGATTTACGGGCGCGAGATTTTCGAGACTTGGTACAAAGGCAGCATGATGGTGCAAAGCGGCCTACCTTTAGAAAAAATTATCACGCATCGCTTCCACTATACCGATTTTCAGCGAGGCTTTGACGTCATGCGCTCTGGCAACTCTGGCAAAGTGATTTTGAATTGGGAAAGTTAATAAGCATTTAGGAATTAACATGAGTTTTAAAAGCGCAAAAGCGAGCATCGCCGCAGACCTGAAAGACATTGAAGCGCAAGGGCTATATAAAACTGAGCGCGTGATTGGTTCTGACCAAAAAAACCGCATCACGCTGGCAGATGGGCGTGAAGTGATTAATATGTGCGCCAACAATTACTTAGGCTTAGCCAATAATGCAGACTTAAAGCAAGCCGCAAAAAAAGGCATTGACGACTGGGGCTTTGGCTTGGCTTCTGTGCGATTTATTTGCGGTACGCAAAGCATCCATAAAACGCTGGAAAATAAAATCAGCACGTTTTTAGGGATGGAAGATACGATTTTGTATTCATCATGCTTTGATGCCAATGCGGGCTTATTTGAAACCATACTTAACGACCAAGATGCGATTATTTCTGACGAACTCAATCACGCCTCGATTATTGACGGTGTGCGCCTTTGCAAAGCGGCGCGCTACCGCTACAAAAACAACGATATGGCCGATTTACGCGCGCAATTAGAGGCCGCCAAAGCCAATAACGCAAGGCGCATTTTAATCACTACTGATGGCGTATTTTCGATGGATGGCACGATTGCAAAACTAGATGAAATCTGCGATTTGGCAGATGAATTTGGTGCCATGGTGCATCATGATGACTCACATGCCACTGGCTTTATTGGTAAAACCGGTCGCGGTGTGCATGAATATTGTGGCGTCATGGATAGAGTCGATATCATTACCACCACCTTTGGCAAAGCCTTAGGTGGCGCGTCTGGCGGCTGTACTTCTGGCAAGCGAGAGATTATTGATTTATTACGCCAACGCTCGCGGCCTTATTTGTTTTCTAACTCACTCGCCCCGAGTATTTGCGCGGCTACTTTGGCGGTGTTAGAAATGCTGACTAAATCGACCAATTTGCGCGATAAGTTAGAAAGCAACACGCAATACTTCCGCAAAGGTTTACAGAATGCGGGGTTTGAGCTAAGCCAAGGCGAACACCCGATTATCCCCATCATGTTGGGCGATGCCGTGCTGGCGCAAGAAATGAGCAAACTGCTGCTCACAAAAGGCGTTTACGCGATTGGCTTTTTCTTCCCCGTTGTGGCAAAAGGCAAAGCTAGAATCCGCACGCAGATTAGCGCAGGGCATAGTATTGACGATTTGGATATTGCGATTAAAGCGTTTGCTGAATGTAGGGATGAGCTGGCTTAGTAACTACTATTCATCAACAAAATAATCAGAATCTATTTTTTTGACCTTATAAGTAGATACAGTGGAAACGCCAACATCGTTCTCAATCATGAGTTTCGCCAAGGTAAAGCCATTAATTAGTACAACTTTGTTGCTGATATTCTTTACGTATTCTTGTGCGTCTTTTGTAAACTCTGATGTGGTGATAAACACACCTTTATGTGCTCGATTACCTTGCAAAGCACCAACAAACTTTTGAATTTCTGGGCGACCTACAGTACCCTCCCAGCGTTTTGCCTGAATGTAAATTGAATCTAAACCTAATTTATCTTCGTCGATTATCCCATCAATACCGCCATCACCACTTTGTCCTATGGCACGTCCCGCTTCAATGCGAGAGCCCCCGTAGCCCATGGCTAAAAGCAATTCAACTACTAACCGCTCAAAAAATGAAGGTGAGCATTGCATTATGTTTTCTAAAATCTCAACAACTAAACTTGAGTTTAATTTCTCATACGCGCTTTCTAAAATTTCTTCTGGCGTACTTTTTGATTCCGCTTCAATAGACTTTATTTCCGTCGTATTGTCAGTAAGAACTTCTTCTTTAAAAGCACTATATTGAGGAAACTGTTCCAAAAATTTAATGTTAATCAGCTTGGGCTTTGCATCTAAAGCTTGTTTTCCCTGCGCTGTTAAACTTAAGTAGCTACGTTTAACTTGCGTAATTAAGCCTGCTTTTTTAAGATAAAATTTTGCCCAAGCTACCCTATTGTAAAAGGTCGGCGCTCTTCTGCTTGGCAGCATTTCTGCAAGTTCATCTTGCGTTAACTTAAATTCAACCGCAAGTCTCGCTACTAGGTCTTTGAATGGATGTTCTTTGCCATCTTCTACAGTTTTTAGAAAAGGCAACATTAACGTCTGAAAGTCAGGAATAGCCATGTTGCTTCTCTGTTTTCCTAAGCCGCAGGGCTCTGAGTTCTCACGCGTATATGCAATTCGCGAAGTTGTTTTTCGTCAACCTCATTCGGTGCATTGGTCATTAAGCACTGCGCGCGCTGTGTTTTGGGGAAAGCAATCACGTCACGAATCGATTCTGCGCCTGTCATCAGCGTCACCAAGCGGTCTAAACCAAATGCCAAGCCGCCGTGCGGTGGTGCGCCGTATTGCAAGGCATCGAGCAAGAAGCCGAATTTTTCTTGCGCTTCTTCTTTGCTGATTTTCAACGCATCGAATACTTTAGATTGCACATCTTGTTTATGAATACGCACTGAACCACCGCCCACTTCCCAGCCATTTAGTACCATATCGTAGGCTTTAGAAAGACAAGCGCCTGGGTTGCTGGTTAGCAAGTCTTCATGACCCTCTTTTGGCGCGGTGAACGGATGATGCAACGCCGCCCAGCGGTCGCTTTCTTCATCATGCTCGAACATGGGGAAATCTACCACCCATAGTGGCGCCCAAGCGCGACCATCGACATGGCCTTTATCATGACCTATTTTTAGGCGTAACGCACCCAAAGCTTCATTCACCACTTTAGCTTTATCTGCGCCAAAGAACACAATATCGCCATTTTGCGCACCAGTGCGGTCAATAATGGCTTGTAGCGCAGCCACATGAATGTTTTTTACAATCGGGCTTTGCAAGCCTTCTTCGTTCAATTTAGTCATGTCGTTGATTTTGATATACGCCAAACCTTTAGCACCGTAGATTTTCACAAACTCGGTGTACGCATCAATCTCGCTACGTGAAATGGCCGCACCATTGGGCACACGTAATGCCGCGACACGACCACCCGCCATATTGGCTGCACCTGCAAACACTTTAAAATCCACATCTTTCATCACATCGCTTAATTCAGTGATTTCTAGCGTCACGCGCATATCAGGCTTATCAGAGCCATATTTGTTCTTCGCCTCTTTAATAGACTTTGTTGTAAAAGCGGCGGGTAAATCGACGTTTTGTACTATTTTGAGCATCTGCCGAATCATCTCTTCGACAATGTCCATAATTTCGTTCTCAGTCATAAACGAGGTTTCAATATCCACTTGGGTAAATTCTGGCTGACGGTCGGCGCGCAAATCTTCATCACGGAAACATTTGGTGATTTGGAAATAACGGTCGAAACCCGACACCATTAATAATTGTTTGAATAGTTGCGGCGATTGCGGCAAGGCAAAGAATTGGCCTGCATGTACGCGACTTGGCACCAAGTAATCGCGTGCGCCTTCTGGTGTACTGCGTGTAAGCATCGGTGTTTCCACTTCAATAAACCCATTGACGTCTAAATAATCGCGCAAAGTCTTGGCCACGCGGTAGCGCAACATGAGGTTTTTTTGCATGGCTGGACGACGCAAATCAATATAGCGGTGTTCTAGTCTCACTGTTTCGGTTAGGTTTTCATCATCCAACATGAAGGGCGGGGTGAGTGAGGCGTTTAAGATTTCGATTTCAGTCGCCAGCATTTCTACTTCGCCCGTTGGAATGTTGCTATTCACTGTTCCTTCAGGCCGCGCCCGTACCTTACACACCACTTTTAACACATACTCACTGCGCACAGATTCTGAATGTTTAAAAGCTTCTGGCGTATCGGGATCAATCACAATTTGTGCCATGCCTTCACGGTCGCGCAAATCAATAAAAATCACGCCACCGTGATCGCGGCGGCGATGTGCCCAACCGCATAAAGTAACGGTTTGGCCAATGTGGGCGCGGCTTAAGTGGCCGCAATAGTGGGTACGCATTGTCATTTTTTCGGCTTAGCTTTAGAAGTTTTATATTGAGTTAATAATTTTGCCGGTTTTGCCATTGGGGCTACCGTGCCCATGCTAATAATATATTTCAAGGCCGCATCCACCGTCATATCAAGCTCAATCACACTTGCCTTTGGTAACATCAGAAAAAATCCTGAAGTAGGGTTGGGGGTAGTGGGAACATACACACTCACATATTCCCCATGCAAATGATTAATCACATCGCCGCCCGGTGTGCCGGTTAAAAAAGCAATGGTCCAAACGTCTTTGCGCGGATACTCTATCAGCAACGCCTTACGAAATGCGTTGCCTGAATCTGAAAATAAAGTATCTGAAACCTGCTTAACGCTAGAGTAGATAGATTTTACAAATGGAACTCGTGACAACAAACTCTCCCACCACACAATCAGTTGTTGCCCAAAAATATTAGTTGCCACCAAACCGACAACAAAAATAATCCCTAGTGTGAGCAGTGCGCCCAAACCAGGCACATTAAAACCAAACAGATTTTTAGGCTGCCATGCTTCGGGTAGCAGCAGTAAGCTTTGATCCATGGTATGAATAAGCGTTGTGAGCACCCAAACGGTAATGAACAGAGGCACGAGCACGAGTAAGCCAGTAATAAAATATTTTTTCATGTTAATTTGGATGAATAATTAGCAAAGTACTTAGTGGCAAGCACAGCCGGGCGCGCAGCCAGCAGATGCTGTTTCTTTTGCGCTTACGGCAGGCTCGGTAGAGGTTTTATTTTCTGGCTTTTTACCTTTAAAATCTGTGGCATACCAGCCAGATCCACTCAATTGGAAACTGGGTGCGGACAGCATTTTGGCAAATGTCTCTTCTTTGCATTGCGGGCAACTGGTGATATTGGATTCGCTCATTTTGCGCATCACCTCACCTTGATATCCGCAACTTGTGCACTGGAAATCATAAATTGGCATGATTCTAACTTATTGAATAGGCTAAAACAAAAGCAGGATTATAACCGATGTCAATTAAATGGTTACATTGATTGTTTTTAATTCGCTGAATCAGTAGCGCCTTTAAGCACTGGGGCGCTACACACCAAGCTTTAATTTGAATATTTTGCGCGCATCAAAACGGTTATGTATACCTGTCATCAACAAATGACAGAATCAAGTATTAACAATCAGATAGTTACGATTAAATTTCTCCATTACACTTAAATTAATGTAAAAAATTAAGTGGAAAAGCAGAAAATAATTTACAAATCTGATAAATAAAACATGAAACTGATTTTGAGAATGCTTAACTTTTAAAGTGTCTTTAAGCCATCAGAGTCGAAATATTTAATAAATAGATTGTATACAATTTAATTGTGTGCAATTATCTGGCTATGGAAAGTACTTCAAATTCTCCCTTAGCCGGATTGCCGGGTGACGTACTGCTAAATCTCGATCAGCAACTATGCTTTGCGCTCTATTCGACCTCGCTCAGCATGACCAAGGTTTACAAGCCTTTGCTGGCGCAGTTCAAGCTGACTTACCCGCAATATCTGGTATTGCTTGTGCTTTGGGAGCAGGACGCACTTACCGTGAATGCTTTGGGGCAGCGCCTGTTTCTGAATTCAGGCACCTTGACGCCGTTATTGAAGCGCTTGGAAAAGCTGGATTTTATCTCAAGGCAAAGAGCGCTCGATGACGAGCGGCGAGTGATTGTGACGCTGACATCTGCAGGCAAAAAGCTGCGTGAACAAGCATTGCAAGTGCCGATTCAGGTTTCTTGCAATACCGGCTGTTCATTGCCTGAAATGCAAGCACTGCATCAGCAGTTGATCAAGCTCAGGGCTTCGCTGGGAAAACATTAAACCCTGCAAACATTCAAACCCTTAATTTAACAATATTTTTACTGAGGTTAGCCGTGGATATAAAAAATTATGGATTGCAGCCGCTCGATTTTAATGCGGCGGATCACAAATTAGATGGATCGGCCACTGTCAGTCCGGGCGGGTTTTCGCGCCGCGCCTTTATGATGACCTCGCTGGCCGTGGGCTTTGCCATTGCCTCCAAGCCGGTACTGGCCCAAGCCATTACCACAGATACGCATGGCTTGGTGGCGGGGGAGGTCAGTGTGCCGGTTGCGGATGGCCACATCCCCGCCTACCGTGCCATGCCCAGCGCTGGCAAAAATTTCCCGGTCATTGTAGTAATCCAGGAAATCTTTGGCGTACATGAGCATATTAAGGATATGTGCAGGCGCTTCGCCAAACTGGGCACCGTCGGCTATTGCTGGGGTGGCCGTGCTGTGTGGTTATACGCCGCGCATAATCCGTCGGTGAAGGCGGCAGTTGCCTATTACGGCCTGCTCAATGGCATGAAATCTGAGATCAAGGCTAATGATCCCGTTGATATTGCGCAGACCTTGAAAGTGCCGGTGCTGGGACTTTATGCGAGCATGGATGCGTTTATAAAACCTGAGATCATTGAACAAATGCAGGCGGGGCTGGAAAAGTCGGGTAGCGGTTCAGAAATCGTGGTGTTCCCCAATGTAAATCATGGCTTCAATGCAGACTATCGCCCAACCTATAACAAAACCGCCGCGCAATACGCTTGGAAACTGACACAGGATTGGTTGAAAAACCACGGCGTTTAACTATTTTTTTAACTATCAATCTAAGGACTTAATCATGGCTCTGGAAAAAATTATTTATACCGCCCACGCGATGGCCAGCGGCGGCCGCGACGGCATTGTGAAATCTGACGACGGTAAACTCGATGTCAAACTTAATCCACCCAAGGAAATGGGCGGCAACGGTAATGGCACCAATCCTGAGCAGCTATTCGCTGCGGGTTATGCCTCATGTTTCATAGGTGCCATAAAGTTTGTCGCAGGTACGCAAAAAGTTGCCTTACCTGCTGATACATCTATCAATGCCAGTGTGGATTTCGGCACGCGCACGAATGGGGCCAAAGGTTTTAATGTTGATGTAGCCCTGAGCATCAGCATACCCGGCATGGACCGCGCTAAAGCCGAAGCCCTGATCCATGAAGCGCACGAAGTCTGCCCATATTCCAATGCGACCCGCGGCAATATAGACGTTACGCTCACCTTAGCCTGATTTTTAACATGAACACTAAACTACGCCTGTATACCTCGCCCTCGGCATTTCCCAACCCGCAGCGCCTGCGTTTGTTCATCCACGAGAAGGGCATTAGCCAACACATCGAAGAAGTCATTTATGACATGGCGCCAGGCGGTGAACAGCGTAAATGGCCGCACCTGAAAATGAATCCATGGGGGGAAACGCCGACCCTGGCACTCGGTGACGGTACATACCTATCAGAATCCAGCGGGATTGCCAGATATCTGGATCAATTGTTTCCGGGTCGCAAAGTAATGGGAGAAACGCCTCTGGAGCAGGGCCAGGATGACATGTGGGATAACCGCATTTTTGTGCACATCCTGTACCGTATCGTCACAATGTTCCATGTGATGCATCAAGGGCTGGGCCTGAAGATAGAACTTACCAGCAACCCGCAATGGGGCGAACATTGCCGCAAGGAAGCATTGGCGCATGCCAGCCTGGTAAATCAGCATCTGGCCGATGGTCGCGAATGGCTGCTGGGCGGCAAGCAGCCAACTTTTGCTGACATTACCTTGTGCACGGCCATTGCATTTTCCAAATTTCCGAGCAATCAAACGCCGCTCGATGAGCGTTTTGAGTATCTCGATTACTTTTGGCGCAGATGGCAAGCCCGTGAAAGCTTCATAGCCGCCTACGCAGATGGCAATAGCGGCTAAACAGTCAGCACAATCTTCCCAATTTGCTGGTTGGATTCCATATAGCGATGCGCATCCACCACCTGTTCCAGCGGGAAAGTCTTCGCCACGGTCGGCCTCAGCGTGCCTTCGGTCAGGCCTTGCACAATGAACTGCTTGGCACGTGCGAGACGTTGCGGGTTGGTACTGATTTCAAATAATGTGTAACCGCGTATCGTTAATTGCTTGGCGAGTACGGGGAACAGCGGCAGCGGCGTAGGCTCGCTGCTCAGCGCGCCATATTGAAAAATAATGCCGCTTTGCGCCGCGGCTTCAGCCAGCTTGTTGATGGTTGGGCCGCCAACCGGGTCGAATACGACGCGCGCACCTTTGTTGCTGGTAATGCGGTTCACTTCTGCTACCAGGTCTTGCTCCTCTGTGGCAATAACGTGCTTGGCACCCGCCTGCAGCAAGGCCTCGCGCATGTGGTTGTGGCGCGTGAGTGCCACCGGGATGGCACCTATCATATTGGCGATTTGTATGGCCGCCACACCTACGCTGCTAGATGCGGCGGGAATCAGTACAGACTCGCCTGCCTTGGTATCGGCGATATCAACCAGCGCGCCATAGGCTGTCATGTATTGCATCCAGATGGCCGCTGCTTCGGGCCAGGATAATGACGGCGGGTGCTTGACCACGGCAAACGCCGGCACATTGACCAGCTCGCCATAGACGCCGTACTGGTTCTGCGAGAACGCAGGCACGGTGCTGACCGCATCGCCCACCTTGAATTCGCTAACGCCCTCGCCCACCGCCGCGACCGTGCCTGCGGCCTCATAGCCCAGACGCGCCGGCAGTTGCGGCGTTTCCAGGTACTGGCCATTGCGGAACATGACTTCAGCGCGATTGAGACCGATGGCTTGCACCTTGATCTGCACTTCGCCCTTGCTTGGTGCGGCGACTTGTTCATCTGCTATCTGTAATACTTCTGGCCCACCGGTTTGGTGGAATCTGACGATACGTGACATTTTTATCTCCTGATGATGTAAAAAATAGTGTGGAAATCAAGCCCAGCCGCTCAGCACAATCTTGCCTATGGTGCTACCTGCTTCGAGCTGAGTGTGCGCCTTGCGCAGATTGGCGGCGTTGATGGGTGATAGGGTTTCATTGAGGGTGGTCTTCAGCACGCCCTCATCCACCAGTTTGGCAATGCGGTCGAGGATATGATGCTGTTCTGTCATGTCGGCCGTCTGGAACATGGAGCGTGTAAACATCAGCTCCCAGACGAACGTCGCGCTTTTATTCTTGAGCAGATTGAGGTCTACCGGCTGTGCGGTTTCCACAATCGAGCAGATGCGGCCTTGCGGCTTGATGAGCTCGGCCATGAGCGGAAAGTAGGCATCGGTGTCGTTGCAGCAGAAAATATAATCAGGCTGGGGAATGCCGATGCCTTGCATCTGTGCCGCAAAGTCCAACTTGTGGTTGATGACATGATGGGCGCCCAACTCCTTTACCCATTGCACGGTCTCGGGCCGCGATGCAGTGGCAATCACGGTCAACCCCGCCAGTTTGCTGGCTAGCTGGATGGCAATTGAACCGACGCCACCCGCGCCGCCTATAATGAGCAGGCTGCGAGGCTTATTCTGCGCGGGTTGCTGTGTTGATTTCTGCGCAATGCCTAAGCGGTCGAACAGCGCCTCCCAGGCCGTTACTGCGGTCAGCGGCAAAGCTGCGGCTTGCTCGTAACTCAAACTCTTAGGCATGTGCCCCACTATGCGCTCATCCATGAGCTGGTATTCGGCATTGCAGCCCGAGCGCGTGATATCACCGGCATAAAACACTTTGTCGCCAGGTTTGAACAGCGTGCAGTCTGCCCCGGCTTTGACCACTTCACCAGCGGCATCCCAGCCCAGTATTTTCGGCACTGATTCAACTTTATCCTTGGGCTTGCGCACCTTGGTATCGACCGGATTAACGGCGATGGCATGCACGCGCACCAGCAGATCGCGACCAGTAGCGACGAGGCTGGGCAATTCGACATCCATCAGCGATTCAGGATCGCTGATAGGTAAATACCTGGTTAATGCAACGGCTTTCATGGCGGCTCCTATTTTTGTAGCGCAGGCGTCCTCGCCTGCGTTTTTTTGATAAGT
>JBQTJZ010000067.1:0-13303 GCA_052386615.1 Methylophilaceae bacterium | reverse complement strand
TGATTCGATTTTCAATTGACCAGCGCTGGCTTGTGATGCTACTTGCGCTGGGTGTCGCAGTGTTGGGCATATTTAGTTATAAGCAGTTGCCGATTGATGCTGTACCAGATATTACCAATGTTCAGGTACAGATTAACACCATGGCGCCAGGCTATGCCCCGCTTGAAGTGGAGCAGCGTATTACTTACCCTATTGAAACATTAATGGCGGGCATGCCCAAGCTAGAGCAAACGCGTTCTGCCTCACGCTACGGTTTATCTCAAGTGACTGTAGTGTTTGAAGAAGGTACTGATATTTATTTTGCGCGGCAATTGGTGAATGAGCGCATCAGCCAAGCCAAAGAAAAATTGCCTATAGGGATAACACCTGAAATGGGACCGACCTCTACTGGTTTGGGTGAAATTTTTATGTGGACGGTTGAAGCCAAGGCAGGTGCTTTGAAAGCAGATGAAACGCCTTATAGCCCAATGGATTTGCGCGAAATTCAAGACTGGATTATCAAACCACAATTACGCAATGTGCCTGGCGTGAATGAAATCAATACTGTTGGTGGATACGTAAAGCAATTCCAAATTGCACCGCAAGCTGACAAGCTGATGGCAATGGGCTTGTCTCTGCGTGATTTGGTGGAAGCGCTAGAAAAAAATAACACCAATATTGGCGCTGGCTATATCGAAAAATCAGGTGAGCAGTATTTGATTCGCGTACCCGGGCAAGTGAGTAATATTGAAGATATTGGCAATATTGTCATTACTAGTAAAGCAAATGTGCCTGTACGAATCATAGATGTTGCAGAAGTTATCATCGGCAGCGAATCCCGTAGTGGCGCAGCAACTGAAAACGGTAAAGAAGTAGTGTTGGGTACAGTATTTATGCTCACTGGTGAGAATAGCCGCACGGTTTCTGCTGCTGTAGAAAAACAACTCGCTCAGATCAATACCACCCTACCCAATGGAATCGTTGCCAATACTGTTTATAACCGTACTATTTTGATTGATAAAGCCATTAACACCGTAAAAACTAATTTAATGGAAGGCGCGTTACTAGTGATTGCCGTGTTGTTTGTTTTCTTGGGCAATATACGCGCAGCGATTATCACCATGTTGGTAATACCGTTGGCGATGCTATTTACCTTTACTGGCATGGTCACAGGTAAGGTTAGCGCTAATTTAATGAGTTTAGGAGCACTAGATTTCGGCATTATTATTGATGGTGCTGTGGTGATTGTAGAAAATTGTATGCGCCGATTAGCGCACGCGCAAACGCATCTGGGTAGAACGCTCAACAAATCAGAACGTTTTAATGAAGTATTTATCGCTGCGCAAGAAGCCAGGAAACCGCTGATTTACGGCCAACTTATCATCATGGCAGTGTATTTACCCATATTTGCATTAACGGGTATTGAAGGCAAAATGTTCCATCCGATGGCGTTCACTGTGGTTATCGCCTTGATTGGCGCTATGTTGCTTTCGGTGACATTTATTCCTGCGGCGGTTGCATTATTTGTCAATGGCAAAGTAAGCGAAGTTGAACAGCCGCTCATTAGTTGGGTTAAAAAAGGCTACGTTCCAGCATTAAAATGGGCTATGTTGAATAAAGCCTTAGTACTGACAATCGCCGTTGCTTCTATTGTATTAAGTGGCCTACTAGCCAGTCGTATGGGCAGTGAGTTTGTGCCTAGCTTAAATGAAGGTGATATTGCTATGCACGCTTTGCGCATTCCTGGTACCAGCCTTTCACAAGCGGTAGAAATGCAAAAAGAACTAGAGTATGTCATTAAGCAGTTTCCACAAGTTGATCGGATATTCGCCAAAATAGGTACGGCTGAAATTGCTACTGACCCAGTGCCTCCTAGTGTTGCGGATAACTTTGTGATGCTAAAGCCGCAGTCTGAATGGCCTAACCCTAGCTTAAGCAAAAGCGAATTGGTGAGCCAAATACAAGCTGCGGTAAGTGAAGTGCCCGGCAATAATTATGAGTTTACCCAACCTATTCAAATGCGCTTTAATGAGCTTATTTCTGGCGTGCGCAGTGATGTAGCAGTAAAAGTATTTGGTGACGACATTGAAGTGATGGATAACACTGCAAAGCAAATTTCAATCATATTATCTACAGTACAAGGTGGTGAAGATGTGAAGGTTGAACAAACCACTGGCTTACCGATATTAACGGTGAATATAGACCGCCAAAAAATTGCGCGATTAGCTATTAATGTGGCCGATGTGCAGGAAGCTATCTCAATTGCCATGAACGGTCGTGAAGCTGGCACCTTGTTTGAGGGTGATAAAAGATTTGATATTGTAGTGCGCTTGACTGATGATACCAGAGTAGACATTGAAGCCTTAAAACGCCTGCCTATTAAGGTGTCAGACAGTAGCGACGCACCTGTTTATTTACAACTGGGCGAGGTAGCGTCTATTGATATTACAACAGGTGCCAATCAATTTAGCCGTGAGAATGGCAAACGCAGAGTCGTTGTCACTGCCAATGTGCGTGATCGAGACATTGGCTCATATGTGGCAGAAGCACAACAGCGCATTAGCCAAGAAGTCAACATTCCAGCTGGCTATTGGGTGAATTGGGGAGGTACTTTCGAGCAACTACAATCTGCCACAGATAGACTTAAAATCGTCGTGCCATTAGCCTTGTTGATCGTATTCATTTTGCTTTACGCCATGTTCAATAACTTTAAAGATGGTTTGATTGTGTTCACTGGCATTCCATTTGCACTAACAGGCGGCTTATTAATGCTGTGGTTAAGAGAGATTCCGTTATCCATTTCGGCAGGCGTTGGCTTTATTGCTTTGTCGGGGGTGGCGGTATTGAATGGCTTGGTGATGATTAGTTTTATTCGACAGTTATTAGTGGAAGGTAAACCATTAGATACAGCGATTGAAGAAGGCAGTTTGAGTCGTCTGAGACCTATTTTGATTACTGCGCTGGTTGCTTCACTTGGCTTTATACCGATGGCAATTGCAACGGGAACAGGAGCAGAAGTGCAACGTCCGTTAGCGACTGTAGTGATTGGTGGAATATGGTCATCTACACTACTAACACTGCTTGTACTACCAGTACTTTATCAATTATTTTATCGGCGCAGTAAAATTGAAGTAATCGATCGGTAACTGTTAGATTAGATTTGAGCGAGTACATTTTAGCAGTGAGTCAACACGGTTTGAAACTTAAACTTTGGCGGAGAGCGAGGGATTCGAACCCTCGATACAGATTTAAGCCCGTATGCTTCCTTAGCAGGGAAGTGCCTTCGACCACTCGGCCAGCTCTCCGTTTATTACCTAGTTTCAAGGGCGCGATATTACGCGAAAGCCCTTGATAAATCAATCTCAGTCTTAACCAAATCTTACTTAAGTAGTCTCTAATTCAAACGCTTTGTGTAGCACGCGCACCGCAAGTTCCATGTATTTTTCATCGATAACCACGGCAATTTTAATTTCGCTGGTGGAGATCATTTGTATGTTAATGCCTTCTTCTGCCAAGGTGCGGAACATTTGACTGGCGATGCCCACATGCGAGCGCATACCCACCCCTACCGCGGAAACTTTAGCAATTTTGTCATCGCCATTAATTTCACGCGCTTCTATATGACCTTGTACTTTGTCGCGTAAAATACTCAGTGCTTTGTTCATTTCATTTTTGTGTACAGTAAAGGTGAAGTCGGTGGTGCCATCTGCGCCTTGGTTTTGAATAATCATGTCCACGTCAATATTGGCTTCGGCAATCGGCCCTAAAATCTGGTAGGCAATACCAGGTTTATCTGCCACGCCCAGCACGGTAATTTTTGCTTCGTCGCGGTTAAATGCAATGCCTGAAATAATAGGTTCTTCCATGTCTGTATCCTTGCCATCTTCTTCAAATGTAATGAGTGTGCCTTCGCCTTCGTCTTCAAAGCTGGAGAGCACGCGTAATTTAACTTTATATTTGCCGGCAAATTCTACCGAGCGAATTTGCAGCACTTTGCTGCCCTGCGAGGCAAGCTCCAGCATTTCCTCAAAGGTGATTTTGTCCAAACGCCTTGCTTCTGGTACTACTCTGGGGTCGGTGGTATAAACGCCATCTACATCGGTGTAAATCTGGCATTCTTCGGCATTTAATGCTGCGGCCAATGCCACGCCAGTGGTATCTGATCCACCGCGGCCGAGTGTAGTAATGTTGCCATGCTCATCTGCACCCTGAAAGCCTGCGACGACGACGACATAACCATCATCCAAATCACGCTTAATATTATGTTCATCAATATCCAAAATACGTGCTTTGGTATGCGCATTATTAGTAAGAATTTTAACCTGCGCGCCCGTATAGCTTTTAGCTTTGATCCCCAGCTCCATCAGCGCAAGTGCGGTTAAGCCAATGGTGACTTGCTCACCGGTGGATAGCATCACGTCCAATTCGCGTGGATCGGGCTCGGGCATAATTTCTTTGGCCAAGGCAATCAATTTGTTGGTTTCACCCGACATGGCTGAAACGACAACGACGACTTGATGCCCCATGGCTTTGTAGCGTGCCACGCGCCTTGCAACGTTGCGAATCCTTTCCGGGTTTGCAACGGAAGTGCCGCCATATTTTTGTATGATTAATGCCATTTTTAACTCTTTATTTAACTATTATTGAAATTAACGCAATCTAAACCCTGCTTGCTACCCAATCTTTAACACTGGCGAGTGCTTTGGGGAGTCGGCTGGCATCTGTGCCGCCGGCCATGGCCATATCCGGCTTACCGCCGCCTTTGCCACCTACTTGACTCGCCACGTGGTTCACTAGTTCACCCGCTTTTATTTTGTTGATTAAATCTGCGGTTACGCCTGCTGCTAAACTTACTTTGCCATCGCTCGTTGTTGCTAACACAATCACCGCAGATTTGAGTTTGTCTTTAAGCTTATCCATGGTTTCGCGCATTGTATTGGCATCAGCATTATCAAGTGGGGTGGCTAAGACTTTAATGCCTTTGATATCCATCGCCTGCAAAACTAAGTCATCCCCTTTTGACGCTGCCATTTTTGATTTTAATGCAGAATTTTCTTTTCTTAGGGATGCGTTTTCTGCATTGATTTTAGCAATCTTTAGTTTAAGTTCTTTTGCAGACGCGCCAGAAAATCCAGCTTCAAAAGCAACTTGTATCAAATCTGCTTGTAAGTCGTTAATAAATTTTAACGCCCCGTTACCAGTAGTCGCTTCTACACGGCGCACGCCAGCAGCTACACCAGATTCACTGACGATTTTAAATAGGCCAATGTCGCCCGTGCGGCTGACATGCGTGCCACCGCATAACTCACGCGAGCTGCCAATATCTAATACGCGTACTTCATCGCCATACTTTTCGCCAAATAGCATCATGGCGCCCGTTTTTTGCGCCGATTCAATATCCATCACTCGCGCTTCTGTTGCAGCGTTAGCTAAAATCTCCGCATTCACAATCGCTTCTACTTTAGCAATTTCAGCATCGGTCATCGGCGCATTATGCACAAAGTCAAAACGCGTTTTATCACTATCTACCAAGCTGCCTTTTTGCTGCACATGCTCGCCTAACACTTCGCGCAAGGCTTTATGCATTAAATGCGTGGCAGAGTGATTGCGCATGGTATCTGCGCGCGCGGTCATATCCACATTGGCTTTGACGGTGTCGCCTACATTAAGCGCACCTGTTTTAAGCACGCCGTGGTGACCAAATACTGCGGCTTGAATCTTTTGGGTGTCTTCTACAGCAAAAATGCCGTTATCACTTTTAAGGATGCCACTGTCGCCAATTTGCCCACCAGATTCTGCGTAGAATGGGGTGATGTCTAAAACAACAATACCTTGCTCGCTTTCATTCAGGTTGCTGACGGGCGTGGAGTCTTTGTAAAGCGCAAGGACTTTTGCAGTGGTTTCTAAGGTTTCGTAACCTTTGAAGTCGGTGCTTGCGCCACTGTATTCAACATTGACCGTGCCTTTAAATTTACCTGCTGCACGTGCTTGGTCTTTTTGGCGTGCCATGGCGGCATCAAATTCCTTAATATCTACAAGGACACCGTATTCGCGGCAAACGTCTTGGGTTAAATCTAAGGGGAAACCGTAGGTGTCGTGAAGTTGAAAAGCAACATCCCCACTTAATTTTGAAATTCTTTGAGCTGATGATGGGTCTATTCTATGAGACTTATTAATATCTTGTTCGATTAGAGTGTTAGCAATCAATGAGCGATTAAGAATTTGCATGCCACTCTCAATCGTTTCAAAAAAACGGTCTTCTTCAAGTTTGAGCATATCGGTAATACGTGACTCATTAGCTTTTAACTCAGGATAAGCGCCGCCCATTTCTTTCACCAAATCGGCCACCATGTTGTAGAAAAACGCTTTGCGTGCGCCCAATTTATGACCATGACGAATCGCACGGCGAATAATGCGCCGCAGCACATAGCCACGGCCTTCATTGCCTGGAATCACGCCATCGGCAATTAAGAATGAACAGGCGCGAATATGGTCAGCCAATACTTTTAGCGAAGGGCTACTTAGCGCTGTGGTTTTAGTTTCGCGCGCGGCAGCGGCGATTAATGTGCTGAAAATATCAATTTCGTAATTGGCATGCACATGTTGCAATACCGCAGAAATACGCTCTAAGCCCATGCCAGTATCCACGCTGGGCTTAGGCAGTTTATGCATCACACCCGCTTCGTCACGGTTGTATTGCATAAATACGTTGTTCCAGATTTCGATAAATCGATCACCATCCTCGTTTGGCGAACCAGGCGGGCCGCCAAAATGGTGCTCACCATGGTCATAGAAAATCTCAGTACAGGGGCCGCACGGACCAGTGTCACCCATCATCCAAAAGTTGTCTGATGCGTAGTGCGCGCCTTTGTTGTCAGCAATACGGATAATACGCTCAGTCGGTACACCAATTTTTTTATGCCAAATATCATACGCCTCGTCGTCTTCTGCATACACGGTGACGGTAAGTTTGTCTTTGGGTAACTTGAATACTTCGGTTAAAAGTTCCCAAGCGTAGCTAATCGCATCTTGTTTAAAGTAGTCGCCAAAACTAAAGTTACCCAACATTTCAAAAAAAGTATGGTGGCGCGCGGTGTAACCGACGTTTTCAAGATCGTTATGTTTGCCGCCAGCGCGAACACATTTTTGACTGGACGCGGCACGCGTATAGGGGCGTTTATCGAAGCCCAAAAATACATCTTTAAATTGATTCATCCCCGCGTTGGTGAATAGCAGGGTAGGGTCGCCATGCGGCACCAGCGAGCTGGATGCAACCACGGCATGGCCTTTGGAGGCGAAATAATCCAGAAAAGCTTGGCGGATTTCGTTGCTAGATGGGTTATTGCTTAGTTTAATGGTCATCGTTTACTTCATTGCTTAACACTTTTTTAATGATGTCAAAACCAAATCCACGGCTTTGCAAAAAGCGCGCTTGTTTAGCCCATTCATCACGATTACTTGGCACTGCTTTGAATTTTTTGCGCCACACTTCTGCTGCATTGCTTAATTCACTTGCTTTAATCTCAACCAAGGCGTTAGTCACCAAACCATCCGCGACACCTTTTTCGCGCAACTCGTGTGCTATTTTGGCGCTGCCAAATTTAGCCTTTCTTGCGTGCACCACTTGTGCGGTAAAACGTGCGTCACTCAACCAGCCACGCGCTTTTAAATCATCCAGTAAAGCCGTGACATCATCCGATTTCTCGGCATATGACTTAAGCTTTTGGCCTAACTCATGGATTGAATATTCGCGCTTGCCTAAATATTCTAGCGCACGTTGGTGCAAGCTTTTTGCTATCGGCTCGCGCATGTCCTTATTTAATCATCCTCGCCACGGGGTGCTGTCAACACTTCAGCCAGTACTTTAGAATTAGCACGAATTTTTGCATCGATTTCATCTGCAATTTTTGGGTTCTCTTTTAAAAAATCGCGCGCATTGTCTTTGCCTTGGCCGATTTTTTCACCATTGTAGCTATACCAAGCTCCAGCTTTTTCTACCAGCTTCAAGTTCGCGCCTAGCTCGATGATTTCACCTTCGCGTGAAATGCCTTCACCATATAAAATATCAAACTCCGCCTGTTTGAACGGGGGAGCAACTTTGTTTTTAATCACTTTTACCCGCGTCTCACTGCCAACGACTTCATCACCTTTTTTAATGGCGCCCGTGCGGCGAATATCCAAACGTACCGAAGCATAGAATTTAAGTGCGTTACCACCGGTCGTGGTTTCTGGGTTGCCAAACATCACGCCAATTTTCATACGAATCTGGTTAATAAATATCACCAGTGTATTGGTGCGTTTGATATTGCCGGTGAGTTTGCGTAAAGCTTGGCTCATTAAACGCGCCTGTAAGCCCATGTGCGAATCGCCCATTTCGCCCTCAATCTCGGCACGCGGGGTTAGCGCAGCCACAGAGTCGATGACAACGATATCAACCGAACCACTACGCACCAACATATCAGCAATCTCCAGCGCTTGCTCACCTGTATCAGGCTGGCTAATTAAAAGCTCTGGCACATTAACACCAAGCTTAGCGGCGTATTGCGGGTCAAGTGCATGTTCTGCATCAATAAACGCAGCAGTGCCACCTACTTTTTGCATTTGTGCAATCACCGATAAAGTGAGCGTGGTTTTGCCAGAGGACTCAGGGCCGTAAATTTCTACTACGCGACCGCGTGGCAAACCACCAATACCAAGCGCAATATCTAAACCGAGCGAGCCGGTAGAAACCGATTGGATATCTTCGCCAATGTCAGAATCACCCATGCGCATGATAGAACCTTTGCCAAACTGTTTCTCGATTTGCGAAAGAGCGGCGGCGAGTGCTTTGCTTTTATTATCATCCATGTGGTTTTACCCTTATTTTGAGCAGCTTTAGAAGTGCTTAATTAGCGTTTATATTAACCTGTGATTATTCCATAAATTGGGGTTTAAGGTAAGGGAAGCAGGGCTTATATTTGAAGTGGTGAAGCAAAAAAGAAGTCAACCAAATGCAAATGCGATGCGTTAACCCCTTACCTACATTGTGTAATTGTTAGGAGGAGAAAATGAAAATATTACGTTTGGTTTTTGCAACACTTGCGATAGGA
This sequence comes from Methylophilaceae bacterium, assembly GCA_052386615.1. Taxonomy (GTDB): domain Bacteria; phylum Pseudomonadota; class Gammaproteobacteria; order Burkholderiales; family Methylophilaceae; genus JBQTJZ01. The sequence goes on along the minus strand of JBQTJZ010000067.1, from coordinate 4,235 downwards.
GCGGCCAGTATATCAACCGCTAGCGCGCGCGATTCGTTTAGCGTGGGCATTAATATTGGCGGCGGTTATCCGTATCATGCGCCTCCAGTCGTGCGCTATTATTCACCCCCGCCAGTAGTTTACTACAGCGGGCCTAGGGCTTATTATTATCATTCTGCGCCGCCAGTTTACTATGCACCACAACCTTCATTCATCTATTATGGTGGGCATTCACGCCATCATGGCTATGATCGGCATGATTATAGACGTTGGTCTCATGGCGACCGCGGCCACCGCGGCCACCGTGGTCATGGAAAACACCATTAGTTATTTAACAATCTAAGCAGTTCAGTTAAAGCGATGACCGCTGATTGATGACGAATCAATTGGCGGTTACCGTTTATTTTCTTTGTTGTACTGGTAAGCGCGATATTTGTGCCAATCCAGGCAAAGCAAACGGTTCCCACAGGTTTTTCAGGGGTACCGCCATCTGGCCCAGCTATGCCGGTAATGCTACATGCAATTTGTGCATGACTATTGTTGAGTGTGCCGTTTGCCATTTCCAGCGCGGTTTGTGTGCTTACTGCGCCGTAAGTTTCGAGCGTATTAGCGGAAACACCTAGCATCTCGATTTTGGAAGCATTGCTATAAGTGACAAAACCGCGATCAAACCAGGCTGAACTGCCAGCGACACTGGTAATGGCTGTTGCTATCATGCCGCCGGTGCATGATTCTGCCAGTGCGAGCGTCAGGCCACGTTTTTTAAGTACCACACCTAATTTGGTGGCTAAATGTGTAAGCTCATCCACATGATTCCCTTTATGCAGAGCAGGGTGTATAAGGCTGCCAGCACATCATCCAGCATCACACCAAAGCCATTTTTAATGGTTGCATCACACTGGCGAATAGGAAATGGTTTCCAAATATCAAATAGCCTGAATAATGATAATGCGATTAACCACCATAAGCCTGTAAACGGCGTAAAGATGAGTACCAGCATCATGGCGACAATCTCATCCCATACAATACTTCCGTGATCGCTCACCCCAAGATTGCGGCTAGTAATATTGCATAAGTAAATGCCAACTATAAAAAATAATCCCACAACAACTAATTGTGTAGCGAAGGAATAAGCCGAAATCAGCCAAAATAAAGGGAGCCCAACGAGTGTGCCAACTGTGCCAGGGGCTTTCTTAGCTAAACCAGCACCAAATCCCAGCGCAAGAAAATGCGCAGGGTGCTGAAATAAGAATTTGGTATCAGGCAAAGTGGTCATAACCGGTGAGCTCGAGGTCTATTTTCATTTTATTGTCGTCAAGTAAGCATAAACCTTGCATTGCAGTAATACAGCCAATTCGACTGAGGTTTAACCCAATTTTTTTACTAATGGCTAGTATTGCATCGCGCGCGTTTACTGGTGCGGTAAAACATAACTCATAATCATCGCCGCCCGCTAGCATGCATTTTAGCGGTAGCGTTGTTAAATGTGTTTGGGTAAATTCTGAACAGGGAATGGTACTTAATTGAATCTCAGCCCCCAGTTTTGAAGCTGTTAGAATATGACCTAAATCAGAGAGTAGACCATCCGAAATATCAATCGCGCTATGCGCGAAACAGGATAAGGCCAACCCTAAATTTACTCTTGGCTGTGGCCTGTGCAGCGCTTGCAAACTGGTTTGTAGCACATTGCTGGGAAGCTGAACTTCCCCCTCTATATGTGCTAGACCCAAGGCGGCATTACCTAATTCTCCACTCACCCAAATTTCATCACCACATTGTGCGCTATCGCGTCTTAACGCTTTGCCAATAGGCACTTCCCCCATGATGGTAATGCTAATATTGAGTGGTCCGCGGGTGGTATCACCGCCAATTAAATCGATATTAAAGGCATCGGCGCAGTTAAAAAAACCGTGTGAAAACTTGCCCAGCCAAGCCTCATTGACTTCGGGCAAGGCAATAGCCAGTGTCGCCCACTTCGGATGTGCGCCCATCGCCGCCATATCAGATAGATTTACTGCAAGAGATTTCCAGCCAATATCCGCCGCATCCGCAGCATGAAAAAAATGCGTGCCAGCTACTAGCGTATCGGTTGAAATGGCAAGCTGATAGCCTTCCTTTACTTGGATAAGGGCAGCATCATCTCCCACGCCTAAATCTGTTTTTGGCGCTGGGTGAGTAAAATACTTTTCGATTAAATTAAACTCAGATGGCATGACTAAAATTTAAGACGGGTTCGACGCTTAAGAAAAGTAGCGATAAGCAATGTGAGTGATATGCCAGCTACATCTGCAATCCAGTCATTCAGGCTAGGCATGCGCGTCAGGGTGAGCACCCCTTGTAACCACTCTATTAAGGCGCCATACAGGACTAACCCTATTACCATCCAAGCTTTTTTTTGTGGGTAGGCAAAATAAGCCAATGCGCATAAAGCAGCAAAAATCATCGTGTGTAGTACTTTATCCCAGTATGGCCATTTATTTTGCTTGGGAGCAAGCTCAATCAGCAGCAACCAGCTGGTAACGCCCACTAAAGCCCAAAATAAGATTGGCAAGATGCGTAACAGATAAAGGTTCGTGCTGCTTGACATCATTTTTGTCCAAAAAAAATAAATATTAGTTAGTGAGTGCTTAGGCAAACTATCTCAATAACATTCGCCATAGATTCAAATATAGGCGTTTTCGCGTATCCATTTGGTGGCAATCCATTTTTCCCCTTGAATGACTGGCGCACCGCCATGCAGTGTGCGCGGATCTACCTGACCTAATGCATTGAAATAAGAAAAATAAAGTGCAGATCCCTTTTTAGGGAACACGCTCAGATTAATGGCAGGGAATATGGTAGCACCCCCTGCTGTAACGTTGTTTAAATACATGATGATCGTAATGATGCGTTGCCCACCCTTAAGCATATTGGCTCGGCCGCCTTCAGTGTCTGGAAAATAATCAAAATTCGGGCGGTATTCGCCACCATCAATATAATTGAGTATCTGGATACCTTCGCCGTTAATTGGGGGTTGGCCGGTAATTTCACTGATTCGCGCCTCAATTTTTGACACAAGGGCATTTTCGCCTAGAGTGAAATGGGTGCCTTGGCTACTGCGATGTGCATGCTTTACCCCTTCACCGGTCGCGTCATCAACCACCGTTGATTTAGTGAGCGAACTCTTGGATAACGCACATAGCTCGTCGCATTCCGTATCTGTCATAAAGTGGTCCAGTAGCACGATGTCCGGCGCATGACAGCGCATAGCCACATGAATGATTTGCCCATCTTTGACCACCAGCTTATTATTGTGTTGAAACAGGTAACTGGCTTCTGGCTGAAAGGGGTTTATTGGGGCCAGCTTATTCGCGTCTACACTTGCGCCTAAGGTGTTATACGAGGCCAAATTGTAACGCGCCACTGTTTCGGGAACGCCAGCGTCAAGCATTGCCTTTAGCATTTCAGCTTTGTTACAGCCATTCAGAAAGTTTTCACTTATCCAATGCTGCCATTGGTCATCTAAAATCTGAACCACATAGACCTCTTAAACACATTTATTTTTTAACTCATTATTCTATTACTTGGCGTCGGGGCGAAATGCCTTAACCAGTACATCATTTGTTTCAATATAAGGAGCGCCTATAAGATCCAAGCAATAGGGGACAGCCGCGAAAATCCCATGTACTTTAATATTGCCGCTAGCATCTTTCAAGCCCTCTAATGTTTGTGCGATGGCTTTTGGTTGACCGGGAAGATTAATAATCAGACATTGCTTGCGGATGACCGCTACCTGGCGAGACAAAATGGCTGTGGGTACAAAATTCAAGCTAATTTGTCGCATTTGTTCACCAAAGCCGGGCATTTCTTTCCCCCCAATCGCTAGCGTTGCTTCGGGGGTGACATCCCTCACTGCTGGGCCAGTGCCACCTGTTGTTAAAATTAAGTGACAGCCTTCATGATCAACCAAATCGACCAAAGTGCTTTTAATCTCGTCCTGCTCATCGGCAATCAGTCTTGTGGCGAGTGTGAATGGGGTAATAAGTGCGCGACCAAGCCAATCTTGCAAACTAGGGATACCCTTATCTGCATAAATGCCCTGCGAAGCACGGTCGCTTACTGAGACTAAGCCAATTTTAATAATTTGTGCCTGCATGTGAATTGTTTGCTTCAGTATATGTCGTACAATAAGTTCATGAGCGATGCTTGATTATAGCGATAAAACTTAAAGGACTTTAGACAATGATAAAAAATTTACCAGCCAAAAAAATATTAGG
>JBQTJZ010000066.1:0-11861 GCA_052386615.1 Methylophilaceae bacterium | reverse complement strand
AAAATTTGGTGCAACTGGATGTGACAAAAATAGCTGATATCAAAAGCCAATCGGCAAAATTAATGGAAAGCTATGCTGGCACGCCTTATGCGGGTCGTGCCGCTGTATTCGCTGCAAAAAGTAACTTTGCTACGAGCGATAGCAAAAGTGCAAAATTGCAACTGGAATGGGCAGTGGAAAATGCGAAAGAAAGCTCGGTGCAGGCTATTGCTGCTTTGCAAATGGCGGCAATATTGTTTGAAGAAAAAAATTATGAAGCAGCACAGAAAATTCTAACTACGGAAATTGATCAAGGCTATGCAGGCTTAAAAGAAGATTTGCGTGGCGATATTTACTTGGCACAGGGTAAGCAGGCAGAAGCTAAAAAAGCTTATGAAAGCGCGCTGATGGCTTTGGATGCTGACGGCAGGATGCACCAGTTAACCCAGCAAAAACTTGAATCTTTAGGTAGCTAGTGGTGCAGTTTATGTTGAAGCAAATGGGTTATCGCGGCATCGTTATTACTAGCCTGCTCTTGTTGGCTGGTTGCAGTACGCTCACCGAATTAAGGGCTGACTTTGCAGATAGAGTCTTTGGCCGAGAACCGCCCAATCCACCTGCCGAGTTACAAGAATTTAAACCAAGCCACACCGCTAAAATCGACTGGTCTGGCCAAATTGGCGAAACAGCACGCTATGATTACACGCCAGCATTAGAAGCCGGCACTGTGTACGCCTCGAATGCATTGGGCGAGCTGACAAAATTAGACGCGAGCAATGGTGGCCAGTTTTGGCGTGTGAACGTCGGCGAACCTATCAGCGGTAGTGTAGGTACGGGCGGCGGGCTGGTATTGGTAGGAAGCAGTAGGGGTAATCTGTTTGCCTATGATGTGAATGGCAAGTTATTGTGGAAATCCAAGGTGTCGAGTGAAATTTTAAGTGCGCCACGTTATTTCGATGGCGTGGTCATCGCGCGTTCGGGGGATAACCGTATTTTTGGGTTCGATGCGGCGGATGGTAGTCGCAAATGGATTTATGAGCGCACTACACCAGCGCTTAGTTTAAGAAGTAGCGCTGGTGTTGTTGTGGATGGGGGTGCGGTCTATGCAGGCTTTGCCGGCGGTAAAATGGTTGCAGTGCGGGCTGATAATGGAAAGCTTCTGTGGGAAGCTACCGTGGCGGTACCCAAAGGGGTTACCGAAATTGAGCGTATTGCCGATATTACCAGCTTACCGGTGATTGATGGGCCTATTGTCTACGCGGTAGCTTATCAGGGCAGGGTAGCGGCCGTAGATCGGATTAAAGGCAAGGTGGTATGGAATCGTGATATTTCGAGCTATACCGGTATGGGGGTAGAGGATAGTAAATTATTTATATCGCATACATTAGGTTCGGTATATTCGCTCGATTATGCTACCGGTAAAACTTTTTGGCGCCAAGCGGGGCTGCTAAATCGCCGACTCACCGCACCTTTGCCGCTGGGTAATTTGATTGCAGTGGGAGATTTAGAAGGGTATGTACATTTCTTGAATCGTGAGGAAGGTGGGTTTTCTGCACGAATTAAACTCGATGACGAACCGGTAATGTCAATGATTGCTGGCGCATCCCCATCAAAAATTATTGTGGCGACACGTGGTGGCGGTTTGTACGCAGTCTCAGTCACAGAAGATAACGCAAAACCAAACCCTTTGCCGGAAACGCGATCTGAGCCAGCAAAACCGAGTGAGTCTGCCCCTGAACTAGTTGCACCACAAAGCGGTGTGCCTGAATCCAGTGCTCCCAGTACAGAGCGTAGCATTCTGTTCCAGAATAATGATTCTATTTTGCTGCCACAGCCAGACGCGCAAGCAGAACCCGATATCACGCCAGGTATCTCACTCCCTAGTCCAGAACCGCAATAAGCCTATTATGTTGCCCACTATTGTGTTAGTTGGCCGACCTAACGTCGGCAAATCTACTTTATTTAATCGCTTGACCAGAAGTCGTGATGCCTTAGTAGCCGATTTACCTGGTCTCACACGCGATAGACATTATGGGCGTGGCATGGGGGCAAGCAAGCCCTATCTGGTTGTAGATACAGGCGGTTTTGAGCCCACAGCGGAAAGTGGCATCTTAAAAGAAATGGCACGCCAAACTTTGCTGGCGATTGACGAAGCGGATATGGTTATTTTTATTGTCGATGGACGTGCCGGCATAACGCCGCAAGAGCACATCATTGCCGATAAATTACGTAAATCGCAACGACCTGTGTTGCTGGCGGTGAATAAAACCGAAGGCATGCAAAAAGCGGTGGTGAGCGCCGATTTTTATGAACTGGGCCTAGGTGATCCACTCTCTATTTCTTCCGCGCACGGTGAAGGTGTTAAAGATTTAATCGAGCTGGCTTTAGAAAACTTTCCTGCAGATGAGCCTGAGGAAAGTGAGCGTGGCGATCGTGTCCCTAAAATTGCCATTGTTGGCCGTCCTAATGTGGGTAAATCCACGCTGGTCAATGCGTTGTTGGGCGAAGAGCGCATGATTGCGTTTGACGAGCCTGGCACTACGCGTGATTCGATTTACGTGGATTTAGAAAAAGAGGGTAAGCGCTACACCATGATCGATACCGCTGGTGTGCGTAAACGTGGCCGCGTATTTGAATCGATTGAGAAGTTTTCGGTGGTGAAAACCATGCAGGCGATTGAAGATGCCAATGTGGCGATTTTAGTGGTGGATGCGCAAGAAGGGATTACCGAGCAAGATGCCCATGTAGCCGCTTATATTCTCGATGCTGGGCGCGCGCTTGTGGTGGCGGTGAACAAGTGGGATGGCCTTAAAGACGATGAGCGCGAATGGATTAAAAAAGAGATTGACCGTAAACTGGTATTTTTAGACTTTGCCAAATTTCACTATATTTCAGCTTTGCGCAAAAAAGGACTGCCCGAATTATTCGATTCTATCAATGGTGCTTTTAACGCGGCATTCGCCAAACTGGCAACCCCACAATTAACACGTGTGCTGATTGATGCCATTGCACAACATCAGCCTCCTATCAGCAAAGGCATTCGCCCCCAATTGCGCTATGCGCACCAGGGCGGCTTAAATCCACCTATTGTCGTGGTGCATGGTAGCCACATTGCTGGGGTAAAAGATAGCTACAAACGCTTTTTAGAAGGTGTGTTTCGCAAAACCTTTCAACTAACAGGTACGCCCCTGCGTGTGCAATTCAAGCAGGGCGAGAATCCGTTTGCGGAGCCCGTCGATAAACGTAAATCGGGTGAAGGCATCGTTAGCATGCGCCGCCGTAAAACTGTACAACGTGCTGAATTAAAAGCAAAAAAAGACGAAGAGAATAAAAGGCGTTAGGTGATTCCTAGGCAAGTTTATTGTGTCGAAACTTTTTTGGAACTAGGTACTTTATGCGGGTAAGCGCCTCCAATCAATGCTAAGAATTTGTCCGCCTTTAATTTTAATGGTGTATTGATTTCGATCAACTATATATGTCCAAAACTCAATTATTGATGTTGACTCATGGTAGGTGGCGGATTTAGACTCTGGTGCTCTAGAGACTTTACCATTAGTCTCGGTTCCAGTTATTCGGATATATCTCGGTTCACCTAATTTATCCTGTAATGTTCCAACATCATCGCCAATTGAAACAAGATCACCACTGGAAGTGCGGATTTCTTGAGTAGTTTCTGAAAGTAATATAGAAGAAAATAATGATAGGTATGAAATAAGTAGCAACTTAACCATAAAAAACCTCTTGTAAACTAATACAAACTTTCCCAAAATTTCCACCACACTTTTTCATCTTCAGTTACTTTGCCCGTAATCATCGGGTTTTGGGGGTAGTTGGCTTTAAGTACGCGAATGTTGTCTTCTTTTAAGTCCTGTAAATCCATATAGTCGTAAGCGCTAATAGACACTACTAGCGCTTCTTCAACCGCGGTGGAATGTGGGTAATATTCCAGCACATATTTTGCGCGATTAAGCGCGGCAACATAGGCTTGGCGTTTCATGTAATAACGTGCTACGTGCAATTCGTGTTGAGATAATTGATTTACCAAATAAATCATGCGTTGTGTCGCATCTTTGTAGTATCTGCTTTTTGGGTAGCGGTCTGTGAGCTCTTTTAAAGCGGCGAATGAAAGCTTAAGCGCTTTTGGATCGCGATCGCTGATTTCTTGCGCGGTATATTTCTCAATGATTCCGCGCTCGTTAAAAGTGGCTAGCCCTTTAAGATAATAGGCATAATCGACATTAGGGTGATTGGGGTGCAGCTTAATAAAACGGTCTGCCGCCGCTACGGTAGAAACAGGATCTTGTTTTTTGTAGTGTGCGTAAATAATTTCTAATTGCGCCTGGGTAGCAAATCGCGTGTTCGGAAAGCGCGATTCCAGAATTTGAAAGTAGCGCAGGGCTTTATCGTAGTCTTTATCGACCATTTTGAGCTCGCCTTCTTCGTAGATGCGCTGTGCCTGCCAGCCTTTGGTGTCATCTAACTCAGTGGGATCGCCAAAAATAGCGCAGCCATTTAATACAAGCCCACACAATAAAGCCAAAAATAAAGGTTGAATAAGCGTTAAAATACGGTTCACGGGTTTTCCTGCCGGGTAAATGTTGCACCATTATAACTGAAGCAAACTAATTAATTGTAACTAGAGAAATGATAGAAAATACAGCCATCGCACTTACCATTCCGGCAAATTTGGGCGGGCAACGTTTAGACATGGCTTTGCAACAAATGTTACCAGAGCATTCGCGTAGCCGCTTGCAGGCTTGGATTAAAGCTGGTTTGGTGACATTGGATGCGGCTACAACCACAGCAAAAACCAAGGTTTGGGGGGGCGAATTGGTGGCGATTATCCCCCCCGAAAATTTGCAAGAAAATGCATTTAAGCCGGAAAATATTCCACTCACTATTGTGTTTGAAGATGACGCGTTGTTGATCATCAATAAACCGGCTGGGCTGGTGGTGCATCCTGCCGCCGGCAACTGGAGCAGAACATTACTTAATGCTTTGCTTTATCATTTGCCGCAGTTGGTAGATATTCCTCGCTGCGGTATTGTGCACCGCTTAGACAAAGATACCAGCGGGTTGCTGGTGGTGGCAAAAACGCTAGAGGCACAAACGAGCTTGGTGCGCCAATTACAGGCGCGTACGGTTAAAAGAGAATATCGCGCTATTGTATGGGGACAAATGTGGCGTAATGGCACAGTAAACCAGCCGATTGGACGGAGCTCACACAATCGCACCAAAATGGCCGTTTCGAATATGGGGAAGCCTGCCGTAACGCATTATGAGGTTTTGGAGCGCTTTAGCGTGAACACCTATTTGCGCTGCAATCTAGAAACAGGCCGCACGCATCAAATTCGCGTGCATATGCAGTTTTTGAAAGCTCCCCTACTGGGCGACCCCGTGTACGGGATTGGCAATATTATTCCCCATAAACACATGGCGCATACACTACGAGAAGCAGTTGCAAATTTCAACCGACAAGCCTTGCACGCAATCAAACTGGGCTTGATTCACCCCAAAACCAATGCAGCAATGGAATGGCAGATTGAACTGGCGGGTGATATGAAAGCGCTACTGGAAGCGATGCGTCATGAAGATGTGCCGGTAGAGGACCCCTTTGAGTTTGCTTATGAAGGCGGCGATTATGATGCAGAGGAAGACGATGCAGACTGGGATGAAGAGTTAGATGTTGAATAGACAAGACCTCATCATTCCGAACTGGCCTGCGCCAGAGAATGTTAAAGCCATACAAACGACTCGTGTGGGTGGCGTGAGCCTTGCACCTTACTATAGCCTAAATTTAGGCAGCCATGTTCAAGATAATCCTTTGCATGTGGCGCAGAATCGGCAATTTTTAAGCCAATGGATGCCGAGCGAGCCAGTTTGGCTAAACCAAGTGCACGGTATTCAAGTGGTGAATGCCGCAATTACTCATTGTGTTCCAAATGCAGATGCTAGTTTTACGACTGATAAGAATGTAGTGTGTGTGACCATGACAGCAGATTGTTTGCCGGTGTTACTTTGTGATACGCAGGGCAAAGTGGCCGCCGCTGTGCATGCGGGCTGGCGTAGCTTGTGTGATGGTGTGATAGAAGCTACGGTTGAAGCTATGCAGGTGGATAAACCTGCAGTAATGGCTTGGCTAGGCCCCGCCATTGGACCACAAGCTTTTGAAGTTGGGCCAGACGTGCGAGCACAGTTTATTGCCCAAGATGTCAGCGCTAGCTTGGCATTTCAAGCTTCTGGCGATAAATATTTAGGGAACTTATACCAAATCGCCACACAACGCTTGCGCCGTCTTGGCATTACGCAAATTTACGGCGCTGGGCAGGCAAATGAAATGTGGTGCACTTATAACGAGGCATCGCGTTTTTTCTCGTTTCGTCGCGATGGCGATACAGGTCGTATGGGAACTTTTATCTGGCTCACATGATTAGATTTGGTGGATTTAACCTTAACCATCAAAATCACCAGTGACTGGTTTATAATAAGCGCCTTTTTGAAAGTTAAACTCTCTCAATGATAACCCCCGATTTTTCAATTCTCGCTTGGATCGTTCTATTTAGCCTGATTGGCGGTGTGCTCAGCGTGCTTGGAGCTGCATTAGTGGCGCTCAATGTGAGCCGGGTGCATATTCCCATGTTGATTAGTTACGCTATTGGTGCGATGTTGGGGGCTGTGTTTCTGGAGATTCTGCCCGAAGCCATAGAAGCTGCCAGCAGCCCAAAAGCTATGACGGCCACGGTGCTAATGGGTATTTTGTTATTTTTTGCATTAGAGAAACTGGTGATTTGGCGGCATTGTCATGGCGATCACTGCGAGGTGCATGCCGTACATACCGAGGAAGATTGTCCAGACCATCCATTCCAATTGAAGGCTGAGGCAGGCGTTAAATTTAGAGCTGTAATGAATACACCACCTTCTGTCATGGCACATACTTCACATGGGCATCATCATGCGCATGATAGTGGTCGCAGTGGCTTGATGATCATGATAGGAGATACTTTTCATAATTTTGTGGATGGAGTATTGATTGTCTCAGCGTTTATGGTGGATATAAAAGTGGGCATTGTTACCGCGATTGCGATTATTGCACACGAGATTCCGCAAGAAGTGGGCGATTTCCTCATTTTATTGCATTCGGGCTACAGCAAAAAACAAGCGCTAGTGTTTAATCTAGTGTCTAGCTTTGCTACCGTAGTAGGCGGATTGATCGCGTATTTCGCACTACAACCAATGCAAAACCTTGTTCCTACTATATTAGGCCTAGCAGCTGCCAGCTTACTTTATGTGGCAGTGGCCGACTTAATTCCTAGTTTGCATAAACGTACCGAATTACGAGCCACCATTTCACAGCTGTGGTTGATTGGTTTAGGGGTAAGTTCAATCGCTATGATCAGTTATTTATTAGATTAAGGTTTAATGAGACATGAGTATCAGCACCCCAAAAGTCGGCTTTGTTTCGCTTGGTTGTCCAAAAGCGGGATCCGATGCAGAGCGCATTCTCACCCAATTGCGCGCCGAAGGTTATGAAATTTCTGGCAGTTATGAAGATTCCGATTTGGTGGTGGTGAATACCTGTGGTTTTATTGAGAGTGCAGTAGAAGAATCGCTAGACGCAATTGGTGAAGCCTTACACAAAAACGGCAAGGTCATTGTCACAGGCTGCTTGGGTGCAAAAAGCGATATAGTGAAAAATGCGCATCCAAGCGTATTGGCGGTAACAGGCCCGCACGCACTGGAAGAGGTGATGACAGCTGTGCATGCCAATTTACCCAAATTACATGAACCATTTGTGGATTTAGTGCCGCCGCAGGGTGTTCGTCTCACCCCTAGCCATTATGCGTACTTAAAAATTTCTGAAGGCTGTAATCATCGCTGTAGTTTTTGTATTATTCCAAGCATGCGTGGAGATTTGGTGAGTCGCCCGATTGGCGAGGTGCTAAACGAGGCAGAAAATCTTGTTAAAGCCGGTGTTTCGGAGATTTTAGTCATTTCGCAAGATACTTCGGCGTATGGGGTAGATGTGAAGTACCGTTCGGGTTTTTGGAATGGTCGCCCTGTTAAAACGCGTATGACAGAGCTCACTCAATCACTGAGTGAACTGGGTGTATGGGTTCGCTTGCACTATGTATATCCCTATCCGCATGTGGATGAAGTCATTCCACTGATGGCAGAAGGCCTCATTTTACCGTATTTGGATGTGCCGTTTCAGCATGCCAGTCCGCGCATTTTGAAAGCCATGAAACGCCCCGCGAGTGGTGAAAATAATTTGGCGCGCATTAAAGCATGGCGCGAAATCTGCCCCGATATTACCGTACGTAGCACGTTTATTACCGGCTTTCCCGGCGAAACAAAAGACGATTTTAATAGGCTACTTGATTTTTTAGAAGAAGCACAACTAGATAGAGTGGGTTGTTTTGCCTATTCTGCGGTAGATGGCGCAACAGCCAATGCGTTACCTGACCATGTGCCAGAGGAAGTCAAACAAGAGCGTTTGAGCCGGTTTATGCAAGTGCAAGAGCGTATTAGTGCCGCTAAACTACATGCCAAAATTGGCAGCATCCAAACCGTGCTGGTGGATGAAATCGTGGCGGATGCAGAGGGGGTTATTGAAGCAATCGGCCGCACTAAAGCGGACGCCCCCGAGATTGATGGGGTTGTTTATATGGAAGATGCCGAAGGATTAACGCCGGGAGACTTTGTTGAAGTTGAGATTTACCATGCTGACGGGCATGATTTGCATGGCGGACCGCCTAGAGTGCGTTAATTACCATAGATTTCTTGTTCTGAAGTGCCTTCAGGTTGTAGTGCGCCAGCGCCAGGCACTTTGTTTCTAGACCTTGCAGAGAACATGCCCCCTTTAGCCGGGATGATAGGGGCAAAGTTCATAAAACCGGTATTAGGAGGGGTCATATTGTCATATACCGCTTCCATGCCACCTTGCATAAAATAGGTTTCATGCCAAAAACCGGTTCCCCCCGAGTTCTTAATAAAATTCTGCCACCACTTACGATGAATATCTGAACGCGCCCACCTCTCCATCGAATCAAAATCTTTCCAGTACCAGCGCATACCTATTTGTAAAGGAAAGAGGCTTAAGATAATATTGTTTTGAGCATAGAGTAGCCCTTCTGGTTGTACATCGCTGGCTTTTTGAATTTGTGGCCCAATACCAATTATGGTTTTAATCCCAGTGAGTACGTTGACTTTAATTCCCAAAAAAATGACTACCAGATTAGGGTAGTCAGATAAATCCACGGTGCGTCTTTCAATAGGTGTCTTCATATGGCCTTTTTCGTCACAACTTGTTTGGAATTTCAGGGGAACCTACAAATTAGGGTATATGTTAAACAGATTAATCAGTGTTAAATAAGTCAGGCAACAGCGCTGTGGGTCTTTGGCTGTCTGCGCGTTGTTCTAAAAAGTCTAACGTGTAGGGGCAGCGGGCTGGCTTGCGAATAGCTTTGCGTTTTTTGAGTGTGCTGGATTTTAAGTCAATATAGGGCGTTTGGCTGATACGCACATAACCTGAGGCGGAGAGTTTTTGTGCAGTGGTTTCAAACAGGCTGAGTGGGTTATCGATATTTTGCAGGGTAATCACGGCTTTACTGACTTTTAACACGGCATACATGACAAATTTACTGCCACTTTGTTTGCCATAAATTTCACCGTTATGAACTTCCACAACATCTCCTAGCGTGCTGTTGCCGCATATTAGCGCTATATAGGCGCTTTAACAAGTTATCTCGCTACTTTCTGCGTAAATGAATATGTGATTTAATTAAATCGGTCGCCTGATGGCGAAACCTGCTGCCATCGGTATCTTTAACCCACATGTGCAATAAACCACTAAAAAACAAATGCGTATCTAGCGCCAGTGCTTGCGGTGTGTGTGTTACAACGAGTAGGTCGAGTGATTTTGCACGCGCGTAAGCAAGCTGGATTTTTTCAGTGATGTTGGAGCAGTTATTAAGGATTTCTTGTAGAACGCTGGCAAATTCATCTACATATTCGCATTTAATCATCATGATTTCATAGGTTTGTCGCATCACCATGTTCTGATCCAGTTCATGGATGGTATCGCACAAGCTTTTCTCAATTTGGGTGAGGGGGTCATCATTGCTTGCCAATGCAAGGGCGTCATCCATACGGTCAATTAAAGGTAAAAAAACCTGATTGCGGATGGCATGAAAAATTTCAGTTTTATCTTTAAAGTGCCAATAGACAGCACCGCGGGTAACTTCCGCCTGTGCCGCAATATGCTCGAGGGTCGATTTGCTTACACCACGCACTAAAAATACCGCACGTGCTGCATCGATAATGCGTTGCCTGGTGAGTTCGGCGTCTTCTTTTGTTTTTCTAACCATCTTACAAAATGACCTTAAATTTTAGCATCTGTTAAAATAACTATTTACATACATTCTTGTTTGTATATAATTTAACCTTAAATTAAAACTTATGCAAGTTAATTTTGTTTATTTTTAATTAAAATTACTTGCATAATCAACCCTTTGGAGCGCTAAATGGCAGCACAGTTAATTAAAAATAATTTCCATAGAATAGGGTTTCATGCGGTGCTAGCTATCATCACCAGCTTAGCTTTGGCAGCATGTGGTAATAGTGAGCCCTCTGCACAAGCGCAACAAGCGATGCCAGCGATGCCAGTCAGCGTCATTACCGCTGAGGCGACCAGCGTTCCCATTCGTGTAGAAGCGGTTGCACAAACTGAGGGGGCAAAAGAAGTTGAAATTCGCCCACGGGTAGGTGGCATTTTGCTCAAAAAGCTATTTGAAGAAGGTGCACCCATCAAGGCGGGTCAGGCGATGTTTCTGATTGACCCCGAGCCTTATAGAATTGCACTAACCAATGCACAAGGCGAATTAGTGCACCGCAATGCACGCCTTACGCAAACTAGTCGTGAAGCTGCGCGCTTAAAAGAGTTATTAGCGACACAATCCATTAGTCAGCGCGAATACGATAATGCGACATCGGACAGTGCGATGGCAAGCGCGGATACGATGCAAGCGCAGGCGGCGGTGCGCGAGGCGCAGCTTAATCTTTCTTACACTACCGTAACAGCACCTGCAAGCGGAATGGCGGGACGCTTTTTGTTCTCGGAAGGGGCACTGGTTGCGCCTAATGCAAGCCTACTCACAACAATCGTGCAAACTTCTCCGATTTGGGTGCGTTTTAGTTTGTCTGAGTCGGAACTTAAAGCATTAGGCGGCAGTATGACCGAGCAAAATGCACAAAAAGTGAGCTTAATTTTAACGGACGGTAGCGAATATGGTGAGTCTGGCAAACTTAACTTTGCGGCAAGCCAAATTGATCCGGCGTTTGGTACTCAGCAATTACGCGCAGAATTTGCAAATGCCAATAAGCAACTGCTTCCAGGGCAGTTTGTGCGTGCAAGCGTTACCACAGGTACACGTGAAGGTGTATTTTTACTGCCGCAAACCGCAGTATTAACCGGGGATCAAGGTAAATTTGTCTATGTGGCTGAAAAAAACAAGGCAGGTCAAACGGTAGCAGGTGTGCGTCCGATTGAGGAAGGTGGCTGGCAAGGTAAAGACTGGATTGTGTTGAATGGCCTGCAAGTGGGAGAGCAAGTGATTGTAGATAATTTAATCAAGGTAAGGCCGGGTGCAGAGGTTGCACCACACCCGCTAGGGTTGCCACCAGTTGCGCCAGCTCCTAATAAATCCGCAGCACATTAGATAATAAGCACAAAAATCATGACAAAATTTTTCATTACACGGCCTATTTTTGCCTCAGTGCTGTCTATTATTATTGTGTTGGCAGGCTTGGCGGCTGCGTTCAAACTGCCCATCGCACAATACCCTCAAATTGCACCTCCCACTGTTACGATTACCGCAGTTTAT
>JBQTJZ010000065.1:0-1936 GCA_052386615.1 Methylophilaceae bacterium | reverse complement strand
TTGTCATCAATAACATGGTTGGCATTCATCCGAAAGCAATTTTGAATGTAGATGCTATGCCAGCTGATATCAAAGCAACCATTAAAAATCGTGCGCGCGGTTATGCTAACCCCAAACAGTTTTATATTGATAAAGTGGCTGAAGGTGTCGCCACAATTGGTGCTGCGTTCTATCCAAAACCAGTCATTGTGCGTACTTCTGACTTTAAGTCTAACGAGTACAAAAAGTTAGTTGGCGGTGAGATTTATGAGCCGGACGAAGAAAATCCAATGATTGGCTTTCGTGGCGCCGCACGCTACATGGCAGAAGATTTTAAAGAATGCTTTGCCATGGAATGTACTGCCATGAAAAAAGTACGCGACGAAATGGGGCTTACCAACATAGAACTGATGATTCCATTTGTACGTACGCTGGATGAAGCAAAGGCCGTAACTGAAATCATGGCTGCTAATGGTTTAAAGCGCGGCGAAAATGGCTTACGTCTGATTATGATGTGCGAAATTCCATCGAATGCCCTTTTAGCGGAGCAATTCCTTACTTATTTCGATGGATTCTCCATTGGTTCAAACGATCTGACACAACTCACTTTAGGCATGGATCGCGATTCAGGCATCTTGGCAGATGGGTTTGACGAACGTAACGATGCAGTCAAAGTGTTACTCAAAATGGCTATTAGCACTTGTAATCGACTGAGTAAGTACGTGGGCATTTGCGGTCAAGGCCCCTCTGATCACCCCGATTTTGCTGAATGGCTAGTCGCGGAGGGTATACAATCCGTATCACTTAACCCGGATACCGTGGTGGCAACTTGGCAGCGCTTGACAAAATAATGTCTAATTCAACTGTGATCAACTAGTTTGGAACAACGTACCGTATTCATTATTTCGGATGGCACCGGTATCACCGCAGGTGCCCTGAGTAAGCTACTTGAACATTTTCCGCATACCAGTTTTACGCAATCTAGGTTGCCGTTTGCAGATAACCTAGAAAAAGTTACTGCTGCGCAATTAAGCATTGAAGTAGCCGCCGCCGCTAATGGCGTCAGACCCGTTGTCATCATGTCGCTTGGTGATATTGCCTTACGCAACAAACTCAAGGAAAGCAATGCTTACTTTATCGATTTATTCACTACGTTTATCGATCCACTAGGCGAAGAATTGCAACAAAAGCCGCTCACTGGTGCTGGTATTGCCCATAGCGTGATGGGGACGAGTTATCATGAGCGGATGGAGGCGATTAACTTTACTCTCACGCATGATGATGGCATTACAAACTCCGGACTCGATGATGCAGAAGTGATTTTAGTGGGCGTGTCGCGTTGTGGTAAAACCCCCACCAGTATTTATTTGGCCATGCAATTCGGCATTAAGGCGGCTAATTACCCACTTATTCCAGAAGATTTTGCACGCGGAAGTCTGCCAGATATTCTACACAAACATGTGGATAAAATTTTTGGTCTCACTATTAAGCCAGAACGATTGCACTCAGTGCGCAGCGAACGTAGGCCCGATAGTTTTTATGCTTCTTTAGATAACTGCAGAAAAGAAATTGCCACCGCAGAAACCTTAATGCGTAAAAATAATATCACGTGGGCAGACTCAACCAGTCGCTCGGTTGAAGAGCTCTCGGCCATTATTTTACAAAAAATTAAACAACCAACAAAGCAGTCAGTTTAGCTTACACTGAAAAAACACTTGGCCAGCCGCTGGGTTACTTCAAGTGGGGCTTTATCTTATCTATGATGGCTACAGAATTAGGTAATACCCTGCTATTGTAGACACTCACCTCTTTACCCCCTGGTAAAATAACGTACTTATAAAAATTCCACTGCGGGGTCTGCCCGGTTTTTGCGGTAAGTTGTTTATAAAACGGATTGGCATCTTCGCCCGATACAGCGCTTTTCGACATCATGGGAAACTGCACCGCATAGGTCAGC
>JBQTJZ010000064.1:0-9856 GCA_052386615.1 Methylophilaceae bacterium | reverse complement strand
GAACTGTTAATGCCAAATTTGTATTTTTGGGCGCTGGCGGTGGTGCCTTACCGTTATTACAAAAAGCGGGCATCCCTGAAAGCAAAGGTTACGGTGGCTTCCCTGTCAGCGGACAATGGCTTATTTGTAATAATGCTGAGGTTATCAACCAACATCGCACCAAAGTCTATGGTAAAGCTGCGGTAGGGGCGCCGCCTATGTCGGTACCGCATCTGGACAATCGAACAATTAACGACAAAGCTGCTTTATTATTTGGCCCATTTGCCGGTTTCACAACCAAGTTTTTGAAACAAGGCTCTAAGCTGGATTTGGCAAAATCGGTTAAGACAAACAATATGAAAGCACTACTGGGCGTCGGTCGACATCATATGGATTTAACGAGATATTTGTTAAAAGAAGCCACGCAATCGCATGCGCAACGTATGCAGGCCTTGCGTGAATTTATACCACAAGCAGTCACCAAAGATTGGACGCTTGAAAATGCGGGGCAGCGTGTACAAATTATTAAAGACTGCAACAAAAAATGGGGTAAATTAGAATTTGGTACTGAGATAGTTGCCTCACAAGATGGCACACTTGCTGCATTACTAGGAGCATCGCCAGGCGCCTCTACCAGTGTACAAGCGATGCTAAATGTGGTTGAGCGATGCTTTTCGAGCCAGGTTGGCACGCGAGACTGGCAACAAAAATTAAGGCAACTTATTCCATCTTATGGCGAATCGCTAATAGACAATGCAGATTTACTCAAGAAAGTGCGTCAGCGGACATCACAAACGCTCAAATTAAGCTAGCTATTAGGCAGGCGATACACCAATAACGCATCTCCTTGCTTGTAACCAAAGATTGCGTTACCGCCGCTTGCCACTGCAATGTACTGTACGCCATCTATCGTATAAGTAATGGGGGGTGCATTTACCCCAAATTCAGACTTAGCGCTCCATAGTTTTTCGCCTGTTTGGCTATTATAAGCATTAAAATGTCCATCCCCTTCCCCCATAAATAATAAACCACCTGCTGTCGTAAGAACGCCGCCTATGAGTGGTTGTGCTGTTTTGTTTTGCCAAACGACATTGCCGGTAGTGAGATTAATTGCAGATAATAACCCCCAGCGAGGATCGTTAGTGGGCTCGCTGGCGGCGTAACGAATAGCTGCTTTATCCTCTTTAGCGACACTTTCATGCAAGGTGTATCTAATAGGTGCGTGAACCCCCGCCACAAAAACGCGCTGATTAGCTTCATCTACGCTCACTGGCGACCAGTTTGATCCCCCTAAAATACCTGGGTAAATGATAGTGCCTTCCAAAGTAGCTTTGACAAACATGTTTTGCTGCGGCACAAATGCCTCTGATTTTTTAAGCAACTGACCTGTGATGCGGTCGTGGATATAAAACCAGCCTGTTTTACTTGCCTGCCCCACTGCAGCAACCGTTTTCCCGTTATGTTGGTAGTTAAATAACACGGGAGGGCTCGCCAAATCATACCCCCACAAATCATGCGGCACCTGTTGATAATGCCATTTAAGCTTACCCGTATTAACCTCTAGCGCCACTAAAGACACTGTATATAAGTTATCTCCTGGACGTGAGATATCGTTCATTTGCGGCGAAGGGTTGCCAGTGCCAAAGAAAAGTGTGTCCGATGCAGTATCAATCGCCGGGGTACTCCAGGCCGAGCCACCTCCAAAGCGCGCAGCATCTGGATATTGGGGTAAAGTCGCTTTTTCTGTAGCTACATCGCGGTTGAGTTTAACTCCGTCATTCGTGACCTCAACAAACTTACCCTCCCAGCCCTCGCTTGGAATAGTGTCAAACTGCCAGACCCGCTGGCCGTTATTCACGTCATATGCAGCTAAAAATCCAGGACGGCCAAATAAACCAGCTACGCCAATGACTGCCCCTAGGGGTGCGTCTTCACGCGGATTATCAATATGTAACCCATAACCCACCCCAGTAATACCCACAATTACCTTACCTTTATACACAACCGGTGCCATGGCAATGCCAATGCCAGTCCCGCCAGTGACTTTACGCGCTGCATTTGGGTCGCTTTTATTCAACGCATCCTGACCTTCAGTGCTAATCGCAGCTTCTACTACATCAATATCCCACAATTTTGCCCCATTTTGTGCGTTTAAGGCAATTAAACGCGCATCTACTGTACCGATAAACACCTTGCCATCGCTCACGGCTACGCCTCGATTAGCCGGACCGCAGCACATGTTCCAGTCAGGTCGTCTATCGTGTTGGTAGCGCCATAATTGTTTACCCGTGGTAGCATTCAGCGCAACCACATGATTAAAAGGTAGTGAAATATACATCACCCCATTTTGGACAATCGGCGTAGCTTGAAAGCTTGCTAACACCCCACTGTTATGCTTCCAGGCTAAGCTCAAATTTTTTACATTATTAACATTTATTTGCGTTGCAGGAGAAAAGCGTTGACTAGCGTAATCGCCCCCGAAGCTAGACCAGTCCTGATTAACAGCCATTTTTTTACTTACAGAAGCTGAACTGCAAGCCACCAAAAACAAACCGGTGAAAACAATGAGGTTTTTGTTAAAAACTCGCATACTATTTTTATCCAAAAGTGTTAAAAATTGATGAATGCCAAAGTATACAGCTTTGTATACTTGTTGGCTATGCGTAGATTATTACGAGCGACAATGCATCCAACAAAATAAGATTGTCGTATTCATCATCAAAGCGCTAAATTTTAATCACCTTCATATTTTTGTTAAATTTAAGAATACCCATTAAATGCAAATTAACCACACCATACCCGTAGCACGAACAGCTATAATTCAAGATTCAATTCATCGACTGACGGAATCCCCTGTGTTGTCTGGAGACAAGTTTTTTAATATGGTAAAAGGCATGGTTGCGCGAGAGGAAGCCTCACTGGTCACCTTTTACGATTGCACATTATCCAAAGTATATGGTCTAGCATTAAAAATTACCCGACGTCATGATCTAGCAGAAGAGGTAACCGAAGACACTTACATGCAAGCTTGGCAAGAGGCGTCCAAATTTGACGATGCGCGGGGCCCAACCATGGCGTGGTTAATGATGATTTGTCGCTCGCGCGCCATTGATGCTTTGCGCCGTCAAGACGAAGCCGAATCTCATGCGGCACCTGAAACCTTAAAAACAGAAATCGACAGCACCAATGGTCCGCTTGATATTTTGCTGACACTAGAACGTGAATCCGATATACAGCTAGCGATCACTACCTTGAATCCGACGCAACGACAGTTGATTGGGTTGGCTTTTTTTAAAGGATTGACCCACGAGGAAATCGCTTCGCAAATGCACATGCCCCTCGGCACTGTAAAATCAAACATTAAACGCGCACAGACCAAACTTAAAGCTGCGTTAACCCAGAAAGAGAGTTCACTATGAACAACATTAAAAATACGCTAAGAAGTAAAATAACGGCCAATACAAAAACCGCTGTATTAAACGATGAAATTAATGCAGCGATTGCCAATAGAGTCATGGCAACCACCCCTGCGCCTGAAGTTGCAGAACGCATTAGAGCGCGATTAATGCAACGCATTCAATCGAAGAGCGTCGAATTTGTGTTTGCGAATCAAGGCGAATGGAGACCTATCGCTCATGGGGTAGAAGTCAAACTATTGCATAAAATCGATAAAACTAAATCATTTTTAATTAAAATGGCAGCAAATACCAGCATTTCAGCACATATCCATAGCCAAGATGAGGAATCTTTCGTCATAGATGGAGAGGTGTGGTTGGAAGGTATCTTATGCCATTCCGGGGACTATCATTATGCGCAAGCTGGCAGTCAGCACGAAAAGATACATACCGCTAGAGGCTGCACGCTACTCGTTAGAAGTATTTAGTTCTCTGCTTTTTAAGTGAAGTTACTGTTCTTGTTTATTTGCTTTCAATTCGCCACCAGTGCTGCGTTTGCACAGACCTATTCGGCACCTTTTTGGTTGCCCGGTGGTCATTTACAGACGATTTATGCGGCTAAAATTGCACAAGCACCACATGTCGAATATCACAGGGAACGTTGGGAACTGGAAGATGGGGATTTTATTGATGCAGATTGGACTGAGTTTCCAGATCAGCAAAACGAAGCCCAGCCTATCGTTGTGCTTTTTCATGGCCTAGAAGGTAACTCGCAAAGCCAATATGCAAAATCACTAATGGCAGCCACTAAAAAGTTGGGTTGGCGCGGGGTGGTTATCCATTTTAGAGGTTGCTCCGGCGAACCTAATCGCTTACCACGAGTTTACTACGCGGGAGACACGCTTGAAATTGACTTAATGCTGTCACGTGTACGTGCTACTTTCCCGCAGGCTCCCATTTATGCCACAGGCGTATCTTTAGGAGGCAATGCACTATTGAAGTGGTTGGGTGAGTCGGGGAAACATGCCAATCACATCATTACCAAAGCAGCTGCTATCTCTGCCCCTATGGATTTAGCAGCATCAGCAGATGCGCTTGACCAAGGCTTAAATCGACTTCTTTACACGCCTAGCTTTGTCGATTCAATGCGCCCTAAAGCACTTGCTATGCTGCAACGTTTTCACGATGTTTTGGCCACACAATTGGATCAAACTAAAATTGAGTCCGCGCGGACGATTCATGATATTGATAACGCGGTCACCGCTGTTTTATACGGGGCTCATGACGCTGAAGATTATTACGCACAGAATGCATCCAAACCCTGGTTGCAACAAATTACACTGCCCACCTTGATTTTGAACGCCAAAAACGATCCCTTTATCCCCGCCGAAACCTTACCTACCCATGCCGAAGTGTCAGCAAAAGTGACGCTGGAATATTCAGATGAAGGGGGTCATGTAGGGTTTATTAGCCAATCGCTTACCGATCATTCGCAGTGGTTACCTTCGCGTTTACTTGAGTATTTTCAAACACCATAATGTCCATTATCAATATCCCCCTTTCTCTCGCAGAAAATGGCTTAATGCCAGATACTTTAATTCGTGCTGGTATTCGCAAGCTTGTCAAAACACGTCTGGATGAAATCTCGGCCAACAATTGTGAAGTAGGCGGTAAAATTTTTACTGATTTTGTGTCTGCCATGAACAATGCACCGATTGCTCCTTTACCAGAGCTGGCTAATGCGCAGCATTACGAGGTGCCGGCCGCTTTTTTTAATGATTGTTTGGGGATTAATCGCAAATACAGTAGCTGTTTTTGGCTGTCAGACACTCAGACACTAGACGAAGCGGAATCACTTGCGCTAGCACAAACTTGCCTACACGCAGATTTGCAAGATGGTCAAACGGTTTTGGAGTTGGGTTGCGGTTGGGGCTCCCTCAGCCTATGGATGGCATCGCATTACCCGAAAAGTCAAATCACTGGGGTTTCTAACTCAAATTCACAGCGCGAATATATATTATCTCAAGCAAAACGGCGCGGCATCACTAATCTCAATATTCTTACCGCTGACATGAACACCTTTGAGGCGCCTAGCACTTACGATCGCATCGTTTCAGTTGAGATGTTTGAGCATATGCGTAATTACAAAGCGCTCTATGGCAAAGTGGCGCGTTGGCTCGGGCCACGAGGTAAATTCTTCAAGCATATTTTTGTGCATCGCAGCACACCATACGCTTTTGCAGTGCAAAATAATGACGATTGGATGAGTCAGTATTTCTTTAGTGGCGGCATGATGCCAAGCGATGATTTGCCGCTGTGTTTTCAGGAAGATTTACGTTTTGTCGAGCGCTGGCGCTGGGATGGCACCCATTACGAAAAAACAGCCAATGCTTGGCTGGCAAATATGGATAAACATGCAGCATCCATTACGCCAATTTTAGCGGAAACCTATGGCGCTCAACATGTCACTTTATGGCGTAATCGCTGGCGCATTTTTTATATGGCATGTGCGGAATTATTCGGCTATGAAAATGGTCAAGTGTGGTGGGTAAGCCATTATTTATTTGAGAAAAAAAGGTCATGCATTTCAAAATAGTCTTAAACTTTATTTTATTTCAAGTGGGTTGGTTTGCCTGTGTGCTCGGCGCAGCTCAACAGCAGCCATGGCTGGGTGCTGCGGTTGTGCTGGTTTGTATTGCTTGGCACTTGGTAAGTGCATTTGATGCAGAAGCAGAAATCATTCTGTTAGTAATTGCACTCATCATTGGTGGTATGTTCGATCAGTTTATGCAAATAACCGGGCTCGTTCAGTATCAAGCGCATGGATGGCATCAAGCCATCATTCCTGTGTGGATTCTGGCACTATGGCTTGCTTTTAGCACAACGCTAAATGTAAGTTTGCGCTGGATGCGAGGGCGATGGCTTATCGCGATTTTATTTGGTTTGATTGGCGGGCCGCTGGCTTATCTAGGGGCAGAAAAATTAGGCGCAGTCATTATTAACAATGGTTTTATTAGCTATGCTACATTGGCGATTGGCTGGGCTATTCTGACGCCATTATTGATTTTTATTGCACAAAAATTTGATGGGTTCGACGTTAAAAATGCTTAACTGGACTATTTATACTTACTGTTTAATGTCGATTGCACTATTTGCCTTCGCTGGTTGGGCGCTAAGTTTAGTGCGCAGTAATGTCACTCACGTGGATAGTATGTGGAGTTTGTTTTTTCTATTAACTGCTTGCGCCAGTGCATTTTTTGTCAGTGGTTTATCGCTACGGGCAACGATTGTTCTATGCTTGGTCACCCTGTGGGCATTACGACTATGTGTTTACCTGACTTGGCGCAACTGGGGCTCACACGAGGATCACCGTTACCTACAGATTCGACAAAATAACCAACCCAGATTTTGGCTAAAAAGCCTTTATATTGTATTTGGCTTGCAAGCAGTATTGGCATGGCTTATCTCAATTTCACTTTATGCCGCGATTGATGCAAGCGCGCCACTTAACACATTGGATTATTTGGCAATTGCATTATTTTTATTGGGTTTTATATGGGAAGTACTGGCCGATAGCCAGTTGACTGCGTTTAAAGCCAAACCAGAGAATACCGGGAAAGTGCTTGACACTGGAGTATGGCGCTACAGCCGTCATCCCAATTATTTTGGCGAATGCTGCATTTGGTGGGGTTTTTATTTTTTCGCGCTCGCCACTGGCGCTTGGTGGGCAATGATTTCACCTGTGTTAATGACTTTGCTACTACTCAAGGTAAGCGGCGTTAGTTTGCTGGAAAAAACCATTAGCGAACGCCGGCCAGGTTATGCCAATTATATGAAAAATACCAATGCATTTTTTCCAGGCGCACCAAAGGATTAACATGAAGCTGTTGATTGTGACTGTTTTAATGCTATTTTCAAACGTTCTGCTGGCTAAAGAGTGGGCGTTTGATGTTTACTTGGATAAAAGCAGAATTGGCACACATGTTTTTACGCTCAGTGAATCTCATCAATTGACCAGTCGTGCCAAATTTAATGTAAAAGTGCTATTTATTGAGGCTTACAACTATGATCATGTATCAAAAGAGCAATGGCAAAGTGATTGTTTGACTACGGTTGAAGCAAACACTAAAGAAAATAAAGTTGTGACGAAAGTGGCTGGAAAATTACTTAATGGGCAGTTTAGCATTGACAACGATACGCAGAAGCAAACGCTCCCTGCTTGTGTGATGACTTTTGCTTATTGGAACCCCAAAATACTCACACAAACCAAATTATTAAACCCGCAAAATGCGGAATATCTTGATACGAAAATTGAGAAAATTGGTACAGAGAATATAGATGTTAAGGGTCAGAAAATCGAAACCACGCACTATTTACTGCAAGGATCATTAGCAGGTAAAGTAAAACTCAATATCGATTTATGGTATGACCAGCAGAAAAACTGGGCGGCGCTGCAATCGACCACGCCAGAGGGTTATAAAATAATATATAAACTTAAATAATTAATTAAATCATGATATTAAATTTTACTTTTAAAGTATTTTATTGCTTATTTGTGCTCATTTTATTAGGCTGCGCTACTCCGATGAAACCTATTGCGACGGTAAAAAATGTGGATATTGCCAAATTTATGGGTGATTGGTATGTGATTGCTGCCATTCCATCCTTGATTGAAACAGAATCTTACAATGCGATTGAGAACTATAAATTGAATGAAGACGGCACCATTGCCACCACCTTTACATTTTATAAAGGCGCTTTTGATGGGCCATTCAAACAATACACACCCAAAGGATTCGTGAAAAAAGAATCTGGTAATGCAGAATGGGGCATGCAATTTATTTGGCCCATTAAGGCGGAATACCTGATTACTTATTTGGATGAAAACTATCAGCGCACGGTTATCTCACGTAATGCCAGAGATTATGTTTGGATTATGGCGCGTACGCCGCAAATAAGTGAGCACGAATATCAAGAGCTGACAGCGCTAATTAGTAAGCAAGGTTATGATGTAACTAAGCTGCGCAAAGTGCCACAGCAATGGCCTGCTGGTAAGTAAATTAGACCCATAATAACTGTAATGAGGCAATTAAGTGCTGTTAAAATCGTTTATTTCTAGTATTGCAGGCTGGTTCGATAGTAACCAGCAATGCGCCATCGATGATCAGCAAGATCATATTGATTGGTGGCGCGTCATTCCTTTTGTGTTACTCCACCTAGCATGCATCAGTGTCATTTGGGTGGGCTGGAGTTGGTTTGCCATATGGTTTGCCATTACACTGTATGCTATTCGCATGTTTGCAATTACTGCTTTTTATCACCGTTATTTTTCGCATAAGACATTTCAGACTTCGCGTTTTGGTCAGTTTTTATTTGCA
Source organism: Methylophilaceae bacterium (assembly GCA_052386615.1). Classification (GTDB taxonomy): domain Bacteria; phylum Pseudomonadota; class Gammaproteobacteria; order Burkholderiales; family Methylophilaceae; genus JBQTJZ01. The sequence goes on along the minus strand of JBQTJZ010000064.1, from coordinate 1,104 downwards.
CTCGCAGGCTCTACAGCCGTGCAGCGTGGCCCTTTATGGTGGGCTTCACACCATCGTAGCCACCATGTATACTCGGATGCACAAGAAGATGCACACTCCCCAGTGCAACATGGCTTTTTTTGGAGTCATATTGGCTGGTTTTTGTCGCGTAATAATTTTGCCACCCGGTTTGATCGCGTCAAAGAACTGACTCAATTTCCTGAATTGCGTTTTTTAGATCGATTCGATGTTATAGTGCCTATCGTATTTGCTGCTGCCATTTATTTACTAGGCGACTGGCTTTCAACGACTTTACCATCGCTCAACACTAACGGATTACAGCTTCTCGTGTGGGGCTTTGTTATCTCCACGGTCGCTTTATATCATGCAACGTTCACCGTTAATTCCTTAGCGCATACTTGGGGTAACCGTCGCTACCAAACGCGAGACCACAGCCGTAATAACTGGCTCATCGCTTTGTTTACCCTAGGAGAAGGTTGGCATAACAATCATCATCATTATCCTGGCTCTGCCAGCCAAGGGTTTTATTGGTGGGAAATTGATTTTACTTACTACGGATTAAGATTAATGTCCGCCCTTGGGCTTATTTGGAATTTGCGCACAGTTCCTGTTGAAATTCGGGAATCAAATCAAAAAACTAAACCTGAATCTTTGTCTTCTCTATGAAAATTGCCATTATCGGCAGCGGCATCGCTGGCAACACACTCGCCTATCATCTGTATAAGAAGCATGACATTACAGTGTTTGAGGCAAACAGCCACGCGGGGGGCCACACTCATACCCATGAAATTGAATTGCTTAGAAAGAACTACACGGTAGACACTGGCTTTATTGTCTTCAACGATCGCACCTATCCTCATTTTAATGCCTTATTAACTACCTTAAACGTGCCATGGCAGCCCAGCAAGATGAGCTTTAGCGTACGTTGTGAAACCACAGGCTTAGAATATAACGGCACCACATTTAACAGTTTGTTTGCCCAAAGAAGTAATTTGTTTCGCCTTAGTTTTTACGGGATGATTCGTGATATTTTGCGTTTTAACAAATCCGCGCTTCGGCTACTTGATGATGGCAATGAGATTAAACTGGGCGATTATCTCAGTC
>JBQTJZ010000063.1:0-5320 GCA_052386615.1 Methylophilaceae bacterium | reverse complement strand
TAGCGCTTCTAGCATGCGGTCGGTATCATCGGACGCCAATAGACCTTTAATTCGCGTCATCCCATTCGCTAAGGTTGCTAGTAGAAGGGTGCGGTTAGAAATGCTTTTAGAACCTGGAAGTTGTATTTGACCGCCAGCGAATTTGGCGGCAGGTAGGAGTAGTTGTTCCATGAGATATTTCTTAGTTTACTTTTTAGATTCCGCCCAGTTATTACGGGTTTTGCTGGCACGTTCAAATAGTGCTTGTAAGCCAACGCCATCTTCTTGGCTAATCAATTGTTTTAGTGTGGATAATTCTTTTTCAAACGCATTAATTTCACTTAAAAGCGCGGGTTTATTGGCAAGGCTAATATCACGCCACATTTCTGGGCTGCTACCCGCAATGCGCGTAAAATCACGAAAGCCGCTGGCGGCAAAGCTGAATAACTGTTCCGCGTTAGGGCGTGAGGCTATATCATCTACTAATGCAAAGGCCAGTAAATGCGGCAAATGACTCACAGCGGCAAAAATACTATCATGTGTTTCGGCGCTCAATTCACTGACATTTGCGCCGCACGCTCGCCATAATTCAGATACCGCGCGAACCGCATGGATATTGGTCTCTAGGGCATGGGTTAACACAACATTTTTGCCTAAAAACAAATCACTTTTTGCTGCCGCAACGCCCGATTTTTCTGCCCCCGCAATGGGGTGCCCGCCCACAAACTGGCTAGATTGCTCGCCCAAAATCGATTGTGCAGCCGCCAACACGTCACCCTTAGTGCTACCTGCATCGGTAATGACCGTATTTGCGTTCAAATGCTGCTGAATACTTTGTAATATAGCCTTTGTTTGCGCCACAGGTGCTGCAATCAGGATTAAATCCGCATCGCTGCAAGCCTTTTGAATGTTGGTTTCTAGACTATCTATTACCCCTAATTTTAGCGCTTCATTCAAGCTTTCTACGCTGCGCCCCACACCGACGATATGCGGCGCACTCCCTGCCTTTTTCAAGGCTAGCGCAACCGAGCCACCAATTAGGCCCACACCAAATATGACGAGTTTTTTCAAGAAAGCTTGTGATGCTGCAAAAGTTTGAATTGTAACATTGTTGAAAATATCAGTTTGAATCTAAATGCTGGGATCAGTAAATAATGCAGATTATGCGGTTCAACTACAAAACCCATTTCCCATCAATCAATTTTTCTTGCGGTTTAAATTGTTGTTTATACGCCATTTTTTGGCTATCTCTAATCCAGTAGCCTAGGTATAAGCAAGATAACCCTAAACTTTTTGTCCATTCAATTAGCCACATAATCGAGTACGTTCCATAGCTGGCTTTTTGATCATTCGCGTCGTAAAAAGTATATACAGCAGAGATGCCGTCTTTCACAATATCAACCACGCTCACGATTTTGACTTGACGATGGCTATCGCGAAACTCAATCATCAGGCTTTCCACATTGCTTTGGCATAAAAACTGACGATATTGTTCAGCATCATCTAATGCATTGTTTTTATTTAAATGTTCATCCGTTCCATGGCGCAAATTTTGATAATTAACATAAAGGTCAAAATGGCTTTGGCTATAACTTAATGGCAAAATGCGTGCCGATAGATTAGCATGCTTCTTGTAAGCCCGAACTTGACTGCGTGTTGGAGAGAACTGGTCAAGAATCACTCGCACCGGCACGCACTCGTTACACAGCGCGCAATGTGGACGATACGCAAATTTGCCACTGCGCCGAAAACCTTGCTGAATCAGCCCGCTATACACTTCTGCATTAATCAACTGGTGCGGTGCTGCAATCAGACTTTGTGCAAGTTTGCTTGGCAAGTAGCCGCATTGATACGGTGTGGTCACGTAAAATCGTAGCTTTTGGTGCGGTAATTCTTTCGGAGAGCTCATGTGCTAAAGTTTATCAATTTTGTTACTGTTTGGCTAAATTCTTCGCGCGTAATTTCGCGTCCACCAAAGCCCGCCAACAGCGGTGTTTTCATTTGACAATCTATCATACCAACACGTTGATTCTTAATATATTTTACCAAATTCACAAAAGCGATTTTTGAGGCGTTAGCTTGCGTGTAAAACATGCTTTCACCATAAAAAATCTTGTCAATCAGTACACCATAACAGCCACCTACCAGCTGGTTACCCAGCCAGCATTCGCTACTGATTGCATAGCCTAAAGCATGTAATTCACAATAAGCTTCAATGAATGCATTGCTAATCCAAGTCCCGGCTTGATTGGGGCGTGGGGTGCAGCTACACGCTGTTATCACTTCACGAAAAGCGGTATTAAAGCGAACTTCGAATGGATGGTTTTTAAGCGTTTTTTTGAGTGAATCTGAAACTTTAAGATCATCAGGAAACAGCACCATGCGTGGGTTGGGGCTCCACCACATCATCGGCTCGTCCTCACTGAACCATGGGAAAATGCCATGTTTGTAGGCATCCAGCAAACGGGCTGGTGTGAGATCGCCGCCAATCGCAATGAGGCCATTTGGTTCCGTCAGCGCGTGGTCGAGCGGCGGGAAAGAGCAATCGCCCTCAAGCGCTACGACGCGACCAGTAGAAAGCTGATAATACCCTATGCTCAAATTATGCCCACAACTTTACAATAACATCCACAGTGCCATGCCTGCCATCAGCAAATCTTCGATAATAGTGACGGTGCTCATCGGCAGATTAAACACTGCACCTAGGCATGCGCAGCGAATTTTCTGCTTATTTGCAACCGCTAAAATCACACCAATACTGGAGAATGTCATGACGGCAAGCGTAATGGCGTTGATCAGCGTAGGCTGCCAGTCTAATAAATAGGCAATCCCCAGCCCAAGTTCTATGAACGGATAAACGAAACCGTAACGCGGAATTTTTTTTGCGAGCAGGTCGTACATGGTGTAACTGCTGGCAAAACCGGGCAAATCGAGCATTTTGAAAAACGAAAATACCAGAAAAAATCCGGCCATAAAATTGGGCATCCAGCGGTGTATGGCAAATTCGCCATGAATAATTTCCACCGCAAAAGTGACGAGCAGAATATACGCAAAAACGAGTAAAAGTGGTTGGTAAGTGATCCTCCAAGTTTTTTCAGAATCAACAGGTCTATAAGCCTCATTAATACTGGTTTCTTGCGTAAGGTTGATCTCGCTTAAATGATATTTCCCTGCTTCGCTCAATGCGGCATTCAGCACATTCAAGTTTACACTGACGCCCGTAAGCGCTGCTAGCGGTGGGTCTAAAGTCACTTCGACTTCTTCTGCAAAAGCAATTAGCGTACTTTTGACACGATTCACACAGCCACCGCAGGTCATGCCAGAAACTGAATATTGTTTAATTGTCATGATGAAAACTATTTGAATTAGGAATAGTATGAATATTACGCTTTTAATCAAAAATTCAAGGATGAAAAATGCAATATATACTCTTTAAGTATCTAATCACCGCAGGTGTGGTGGTCGCGGTTTCTGAGTTGGCTAAGCGTAGCGACAAGCTGGGGGCATTAGTCGCTGCATTGCCAATGGTCACAGTACTCACGCTGATCTGGCTTTATGCAGAAGAGCAGCCAGCCGTCAAAATTGCCAATCATGCTTATTACACATTTTGGTACGTCATCCCAACACTGCCTATGTTTTTGTTGTTCCCCTATTTATTAACCAAGTGGGGGTTTTGGCCAACGCTGGTGACTTGCGGATTGTGCACTATGCTGTTCTTTTTTCTTTTTGCAACAGTATTGAAACAATTTGGCGTACAACTTTTGTAAAAAAAGCTTTTTAATCAAATTATTAGCGCGTAAAATGCGCACTCTTTCAAATTGCACAGAAACATAGTGGAAATTTACACCGAAATGCTTGCCAAGCCCATACACAGCTACCGCCCTTACTGGGCGAAGCGGTTTGGCGTTGCGTCTATTTTGCCAACCACGCGTGCCGAGATGGACGCGCTGGGCTGGGATTCGTGCGACATTATTTTGGTGACAGGCGATGCCTATATCGATCATCCCAGTTTTGGTATGGCATTAGTGGGGCGGCTGTTAGAGGCACAAGGCTTTCGTGTGGGGATTATTGCACAGCCAGATTGGCAAAATGCCAGCGCTTTTAAGGCGCTTGGCAAACCTAATCTCTATTTTGGCATTACCGCTGGCAATATGGATAGCATGGTCAATCGCTATACCGCCGACCGCAAGATACGCAGTGATGATGCATACACACCAGATGCTGCGCCCAACAAGCGGCCAGATAGAGCGGTTTTAGTGTATAGCCAACGCTGCCGAGAGGCTTATTCTGGCGTGCCTTTGGTGATTGGTAGCATCGAAGCCAGTTTGCGTCGTATTGCGCACTACGATTACTGGTCTGACAAAGTGCGTCGCTCTATTTTACTGGATTCCAAAGCGGATATTTTGATTTACGGTAACGCTGAGCGTGCATTGGTGGAGTTAAGTCATCGTATCGCAAAAGGCGAGAAAGCCAGCGAGGTTCAGGATATTCGCGGCACGGCGTTTTTACGCAAAGCCATTCCAGAAGGCTGGAGCGAGGTGGAAAGTACCAAGCTAGATCGCCCAGGTGCGATAGATAAGCACATTGACCCTTATGAAATGAAAATGGGCAAGGCCGATGCAAGTTGCGCGACAGAAGAGGCAAAATCTGATTTGCCACAAGGCACTAATCCAATTCAGATTATTCGCAAAATCAAGGCGGATAGAAGTAAACAGGTGGTGCGTTTGCCCGCTTACGAAGAAGTTGCCAGTGACCCCGTGTTGTATGCGCATGCCTCACGCGTGTTGCATTTAGAAGCTAACCCGGGCAATGCTCGCGCGTTGGTACAAAAACACGGTGACCGTGAAGTGTGGCTGAACCCGCCACCGATACCACTCACCACCAAAGAGATGGATTATGTGTACGATTTACCCTACGCACGCAAGGCACACCCTATTTATAAAAACGCCAAAATACCTGCATGGGAGATGATTCGTTTTAGTGTGAATATTATGCGCGGCTGTTTCGGCGGCTGTACCTTCTGTTCGATTACCGAGCATGAGGGGCGCATTATCCAAAGCCGTAGTGAAGCATCTATTTTGAAAGAAGTGGAAGAGATTCGTGACAAAGTGGATGGCTTTACTGGTGTAATCTCGGATTTAGGCGGCCCGACCGCCAATATGTATCGCATCGCCTGTAAATCGGAAACCATTGAAAAAGCCTGTCGTAAGCTTTCATGCGTGTATCCGGGTATTTGCGAAAACCTCAATACTGACCACAGTGCATTGATTCAGCTATATCGTAAAGCCCGCGCCATTAAAGGCGTGAAGAAGGTACTCATTGGCTCTGGCTTACGTTATGA
>JBQTJZ010000062.1:0-2912 GCA_052386615.1 Methylophilaceae bacterium | reverse complement strand
GCTCAAGTAATAACGAAGCTACAATTTGATCCGGTCTGCCGATGGTGGGGTATCGGAACATGTATCATTGAACGAATTGTGGGATTAATATTTTATCAGGTATTCCGATGGTGGGGTATCGGAACTTCATAATAGCTTATTAATCTGGATGTGCAATTTTATCAGGTATTCCGATGGTGGGGTATCGGAACAACTAGAGAAAGCGGTATAAATAATCGTTAATTTTATCAGGTATTCAGATGGTGGGGTATCGGAACATAAATACTGATTCATCAAGCATGGGGATAATTTTATCAGGTATTCCGATGGTGGGGTATCGGAACTTCAGGATTGGGCGGGTCATAGCCGACTAAATTTTATCAGGTATTCCGATGGTGGGGTATCGGAACTATCTCGTAATCGGTAATCTCTTTGATTGTATTTTATCAGGTATTCCGATGGTGGGGTATCGGAACAATTAGCGCAATCGATGTCACCAAGGCTTGTTTTTAAGCTTAAGTGGTTTTGCTTAAGCTTAAAAACAAGCCTAATTTTTAGCGATTGCTGATTTATAAATTAAGGCTTCGACCACCATCAACCGCCAGTATATGACCAGTAACAAAGGGGGCATCGGCGACTAAAAATTTAACTGCTTTGGCGATATCTTGCGGCTCGCCAATCTTTTTGAGCAGGGTTTGGCTAATGACACGCTGGCGATATACTTCATCAAACTGCGGGTTGTTCTCTGGCCATTGTACTGGGCCCGGAGCAACAGCATTGACGCGTACCTCTGGGCTTAATTCATGGGCAAGAGATTTTGTCAGGGTGACTAGTCCTGCTTTCGCAACGCTGTAAACGATATAGCCTTTTTTAGGGCGCTCAATATGCATGTCGGTAATATTGATAATGCACCCGTGATTTTTGCGTAAGTCATTTGCTGCCGCTTGCGCCAAAAACATCGGGGCTTTTAAGTTGCTCCCCATCAAGTCGTGCCAATTCTCTTCGTGAATATTGCCTATTTCAGTGGAATAATAGGATGAAGCATTGTTAATTAACACATCAAGTCTGCCAAAATGTTGCACGGTTTCGTTCACCAAACTTGGTAGCACAGCAATATTGAGTAAATCACCTTGAATAATTGCTACAGAGTTCGCGCGTTGCAAGTTTAGTTCTGCTTGTAGCGCGCGCGCTTCTTGCATAGAAGCTTTGTAATGGATCATCAGCTGAGCACCGTGCGCGTGCAACTCGCGACAGATAGCAGCGCCCACGCGCTTAGCGCCACCCGTGATTAATACTACTTTATTATCTAAATCGTGAGTCAATTGGACACCTAGTGAATTTGAAAACATTATAATGGCTTATGTCTGCATTACCTACCCCAAGCCCACAAGCACAGCAACAAAGCGAGCAGTTAGTCGCATTCATTCAGCAAAATATCGCTCAATCTGGTGGCTGGATCAGTTTTGCAGCATTTATGCACATGGCGTTATATACCCCGAAGCTGGGTTACTACACGGGAGGGGCAGAAAAGTTTGGGCAAGCGGGCGATTTTGTTACGGCGCCCGAAATTTCGCCGCTATTCGCGCAAACCATAGCCAAACAAGTGGCACAGATACTGGCCATAAACAATGAGGATGTGCTGGAGCTTGGTGCAGGCACAGGTAAGCTGGCAGCCGATTTATTGTTAGCACTCAAACAGCTGGGGCAATTACCAAACCGTTATTTTATTCTAGAAGTAAGTAGTTACTTACGCGAGACTCAGCAACAAACGCTGCAAAAAAAATTGCCGCCAGATTTGTATCAACGTATTATCTGGCTGGATACGTTGCCGACCAGCATAACCGGCGTGGTATTGGCCAATGAAGTGCTGGATGCGCTACCTGTACATATTATTCACAAGAAAAATAAAGTGTGCTACGAGCGTGGTGTTGCGTTCACCCATCAATTGACTTGGCAGGATGAGCCGCTGCAGGATAGCCGTTTAAGGTTGGCTGAGCATGCGCTTCACAACGATTATTTGATGGAGGTTTGCCCGGCGGCGATCGGTCTGATCAATAGTTTGGCGAGTTCACTCAAGCAAGGTGCCATTTTGTTACTGGATTACGGGTTTTCGGCGCGTGAATACTATCATCCGCAGCGCAGCCAAGGTACGCTGATGTGTCACTACCAGCATTATGCACACGATAATCCTTTAATTAATATTGGCCTGCAGGATATCACTGCACATGTAAACTTTAGCGCGATAGCTACAGCAGGAGTGGAACAAGGTTTGAAGTTGGCAGGCTATTGTCATCAAACACAATTTTTGATGAATTGCGGCATACTGGATTTGTTGGCAGCTGTTTCAGCAGAAGAGGTGGCTACTTATCTGCCATTAGCGGCGGCGGCACAAAAACTATTATCGCCAGCGGAAATGGGAGAATTGTTCAAAGTGATGGCTTTGACCAAAAATATGGATACGCCATTATTGGGTTTTATTCGTGGCGATAAGTCCCACACGCTCTAGTATAATTCTCCGCATGGCTATCCCCCCCCAATTAGAGGCAACACCTCATCGTCGCATCCGCAGTTTTGTATTGCGGCAAGGCCGCCTAACTAAAGGCCAGGCACGCGCCTTGGAAACTGGATGGCCGAAATTTGGTGTGGATTACAGTGAAACCAAGCTTGATTTAACGCAGATGTTTGATCGTGACGAATCAAAGAAAATCTTGGAAATTGGTTCTGGTATGGGCGAAAGCACTGCCATCATCGCGCAAACACGTCTGGATCATGATTTTTTAGCTGTAGAGGTACATACTCCAGGCGTTGGTAGCCTGCTTAAGCTTACTCAAGAGCAAGCGCTTACTAACATTCGAATTATTCAACACGATGCAGTGGAAGTGTTGCAAAACATGCTACCAGCGGCGAGTTTGGATGGCGTACATATTTTCTTT
>JBQTJZ010000061.1:0-2569 GCA_052386615.1 Methylophilaceae bacterium | reverse complement strand
ATCAGAACTTGCAAGATTTGGTGCGGCGTAACGTTATTTCTGCAAATGAAGCACGGGGTAAAGCTGCCAATAAAGAATCCATTATTGGTTAATACATAGTTAGGATAGTTTCATGGAAAAAGGTCAGGCCGAAAAATTTGTATTTGATTTACTCAGACTAATGTTGGGTAAGAAAGCGTCGGATCTGTTTATTACTGCGGGGTTCCCCCCTGCGATGAAAGTAGATGGCAAGGTAATGCCGATTAGCTCGCAAGTGCTCACTGCACAACAGTCGCGCGAAATTGCACGTTCAATTATGAACGATAAGCAAGCGACTGAATTTGATGCTACCAATGAGTGTAACTTTGCCATCGGCATTCCCAGCGTAGCGCGTTTTCGCGTGAATGCTTTTATTCAGCGTGGCTCAGTAGGTTTGGTATTTAGAACGATTACGACAAAAATTCCTAAGTTAGAGGAACTGGGCCTGCCCGATGTGCTGAAAGATATTGCTATGACTAAGCGTGGGCTAGTGATTTTTGTTGGAGGCACCGGCTCAGGTAAATCGACCTCGCTTGCCGCGATGATAGGTTACCGTAACGAAAACAGCCATGGACACATTATCACCATTGAAGACCCAGTAGAATTTGTACATGAGCATATCAATTGCGTGATTACGCAACGAGAAGTTGGAGTGGACACTGATAACTGGCATATTGCGCTTAAAAACACTTTGCGCCAAGCGCCCGATGTGATTTTGATAGGGGAGATACGCGACCGTGAAACGATGGATTACGCCATTGCATTTGCCGAGACGGGGCATTTATGCATGGCGACTTTACATGCGAACAGTACTAACCAAGCATTGGATCGCATTATTAACTTTTTCCCCGAAGAGCGTCGTCATCAGTTGCTAATGGATTTATCGTTGAATGTGCGTGCCTTTGTATCGCAACGGCTTATTCCAAAAATTGACGGGATCGGACGCTCGGCTGCTATTGAGATTATGATTAATTCGCCACTGATTTCAGATTTAATTTTTAAGGGCGATGTCCATGAGATTAAAGAAATCATTAGTCGCTCGCGCGAGTTAGGGATGCAAACGTTTGATCAAGCTTTGTTTGATTTGCATGAAGCAGGACAAATTAGTTACGAGGATGCTCTGCGCAATGCCGACTCTGTGAATGATTTGCGACTGAGGATTAAGTTAGAAAGCAAATCTTCTAAAGATAAAGATTTATCGTCTGGTCTAGATCATCTTGGGATGGTTTAGAGAGTAATTTGGCGTTAGCGCGTTAAATAAAAAGCCGATGATTTCATCGGCTTTTTATTAGGCTAAGGATAGATAAAGCTATTCGATAGACACTTCCACTCTTCTGGCTTCAGCTAAATCGACACCGCCATCTACACTTTCTGGTTTGCGCTTTTCAACTCTATCATCATCAATACCAGCAGCTTCCAAAGCATCTTCCACAGATTCGGCACGGCTCTTGGCAAGCGCTTCGTTGAAGGCTACATCCCCGCGTGAATCGTGATAGCCAGCCAGCACTGCTTTAGATTCAGGATGTGCTTTCAGCCAAGCAATAATCGGCGCTAAGCTGTTGTCTGCATCAGCTGCTAGGTTGATTTTCCCAGTGTCAAAGTAGAGTTTAGCTGCTGGAGGCGGGATCGTTACGACTGGCTCACTCGTTTTAACCATAAGCTGGTTATTGACAGTCACCCCAGATCCAAAAAATGCTTGGGCATCTGCGCCTTTTTGTTGCTTGATTGCTTCTGAATCAACTAGACCAGATAACAACACTGTCTTGTCATCACCCTCAGCTTTAACGTTACCAGCAAGTAAGCTTCTAAGAGCGTCGGTGTTGGTAATCCAGCCCACATGGCTACCGTCGCCACCACTGGTAAAACTATCAGCGGTTGCAGAGAAACTGAACGCTTCCGTGACTATTGCCGATTCAGTTGTCGCTGTAGCACCAACCGCCTCGGTTGCGCTTGCGCAACATGTGTTATTGGGGCCTCTACCCGTGAATAGCATCCATAACAGAATTAAGGCAAGAATCGAAGCAACGACCCAGCTAAAACGAAAATGACTCGATTGATTGTTATGCATAATTAGTCACCTAGAATTATTTTTTAACACCGCCCGAAAGCTCATCTTGCAATTTTTTAAGTGCCGCCCATTTATTATCTGCTGCCAGTGCCGCTTGTCTTGCCCATGTGCTAGGGTTGGCTATACGGAAGCGTGGGCCGCCTTTATCCAATATGGTGCGCATTTGTGGGACGGATGCCGCAGCAACTTGAGCAAAAGTTTTTAGACCATTGGCGTTAAACAAATCATTAATTTTTGGTCCAATCCCTTCGATGATAGTAAGGTCATCTGCATTTTTAAGCGCAAAGCCTGCTGCTTTGGCGGCTACTAAATCAATAGAAGCTACGTTAGCGGATGTGGTTTTTGGTTTTGTAGCTGTTTTAGGTTTGGCGGCAAGTTTTGGTTTAGTTTTAGGCGCTACCTTTTTCACCGGGGCAACAGGGGCTATGGTTGACGGCATGTCGGCTACTTTTGCGGCTGAAACGGCGGGCGGAGGAGTTGTCG
>JBQTJZ010000060.1:0-3263 GCA_052386615.1 Methylophilaceae bacterium | reverse complement strand
CTGCAAAACCCATGATTTCTCGTACCGCTCGGGAAAAGTCTCTCGATGCGTAAGCATCCATAATTGATACAGAATTAAAACCACCTGTTTCCAAAATACTGTCCATCGTTTTATCCGAAAGTTTTCCGTCAAAGCGTTTATAAATAAATCCAGCCGTACGACTCGCAATATTGATGTATTTGCCTACCAAATCACTATTCACCCGCGCGACAAAATCTTCCAGATTCAAATCGATGTCTTCCATGCTACCATTGAGTTTTGCGGCGTAGTAATAGCGTAAATATTCAGGATTTTTAATATGGTCTAAATAACTACGCGCAGTGATAAACGTACCGCGCGATTTGCTCATTTTTTCACCATTCACAGTTAAAAAGCCATGTGCGAAAATTGCAGTTGGCTTGCGATAGCCACTGTATTCAAGCGTTGCAGGCCAAAACAAGGCGTGGAAGTATAAAATGTCTTTACCGATAAAATGGTAAAGCTCTGTTTTACTGTCTTTTGCCCAATATTCGTCAAAATCCAACCCAGACCCTTGTTTGTCATCAGCCACTGGCTGATTTTTCTCACATAGTTTTTTGAAACTTGCCATGTAGCCAATCGGCGCATCCAGCCACACATAAAAATACTTGCCAGGCGCGTCTGGAATCTCGAACCCAAAATATGGCGCATCACGCGAAATATCCCAGTCATTCAAACCATTCTCAAACCATTCCTGCATTTTGTTTGCTGCCTCAGGTTGCAAGGGAGGGACATCAGTAAGTTCGCCTGTAGTCCAATCTTTCAAAAACTTCTCACACTTTCCAAGCTCAAAGAAATAATGTTCAGTTTCCTTGCGCACTGGCGCTGCGCCAGAAACGGCTGAATAGGCGTTAATCAGTTCGGTTGGGTTGTAGGTGGCGCCACACACCTCGCAGTTATCGCCATATTGGTCTTTGGCGTGACACTTCGGGCATTCGCCTTTAATAAAACGGTCTGGCAAGAACATTTGTTTGACCGGGTCATAAAACTGCTCAATGGTTTTAGTGGCAATTTTGCCATTGGCTTTGAGTTTTTTATAAATCGTTTGCGATAGCTCTTTGTTTTCAGGCGCATTGGTTGAATAGTAATTGTCAAACTCCACCAAAAAGTCTTTAAAATCTGCGCTATGTTCCTTGTGTACCTCATCAATTAAGGCTTCGGGCGTAATGCCCTCTTTTTCGGCACGCAACATAATGGGCGTGCCGTGCGTGTCATCCGCACACACATAGTGCAGCGTATGCCCCTGCATTTTTTGAAAACGCACCCAAATATCGGTTTGAATATATTCCACCAAATGACCAAGGTGAATGCTGCCGTTGGCATAGGGTAATGCGGAAGTGACTAATATTTTTCTGCTAGGCTGCGTCATTAATTAATAGTTTTATGTGCTAAACCGCTATTCTATCAAATCATCTAGCAAATGACGCGGACTCGCACATAAGTTAAAATTATTAACCCTTTCAAATTAAGTAAAAAATGACTGAACAAGATATCCAAACCGCACTAAAAACGCTGATAGACCCCAACACAGGGCGCGATTTTATGACGAGCAAATCGGCCAAAAATATTAAGGTAGATGGCGCTGGTATAAGCGTAGACATTGTGCTCGGTTACCCTGCAAAATCGGTAATGGCAGACGTACAGGCACTTGTGAGCAATGCGCTAAAAGCTTTGTCTGATGTTGATAAAGTAACGGTGAGCGTTGGCAGCCGCATTGCCGCGCACAAAGCACAGCAAGGCGTTAATCTGCTTCCGAATGTGAAAAACGTGATTGCTGTCGCTTCAGGCAAAGGCGGCGTTGGTAAATCCACCACCTCTGTCAATTTGGCTCTAGCCTTGGCGGCAGAAGGCGCAACGGTGGGCTTGCTGGATGCAGATATTTATGGCCCCAGCCAGCCGCAAATGTTAGGCATTAGCGGTCGCCCAGAAAGCATGGATGGCAAAAGTATGGAGCCGATGCTTGCGCACGGTTTGCAAGCCATGTCGATTGGTTTCTTGGTAGATACCGATACGCCCATGGTGTGGCGCGGCCCAATGGTGACGGGTGCGCTGGAGCAGTTATTGCGCGATACTAAATGGCGCGATTTGGATTATTTAATCGTTGATTTACCACCTGGCACGGGTGATATACAACTGACATTGGCACAAAAAATCCCAGTCACAGGCGCGATAATCGTCACCACACCACAAGATATTGCCTTACTGGATGCGCGCAAAGGCTTAAAAATGTTCGAGAAAGTCGGCATCCCTATTTTGGGCATTGTAGAGAATATGAGCACGCATATTTGCAGTCACTGCGGACATGAAGAACATATATTTGGCGCTGGTGGCGGCCAAAAAATGTGTGATGATTACAAAGTTGATTTGCTAGGGTCACTGCCCCTCGACATCAGCATCCGCGAACAGACTGATGGTGGAAAGCCGACGGTAATCGCAGAGCCTGATTCAAAAATCGCCAACATCTACAAAGAAATCGCGCGCAAAGCAGCGATTAAAATTGCTAACGCCAGCCTAGACCACAGCAGCAAGTTTCCGAATATTGTGATTCAGAATACTTAACGTAGATTTATCCCAAAACAGTACACATCCGCGCCACTTTTACCTGTAATCAAAGTAGCCGGTATTGGCACGCCCTTCCGCCAATGGTCTACCGCGGTTTGTTTACCTGCCCCCGTCACTAAGAATAGTACTTCATTGGTATTATTCAGCCGGTTCTGGCTCATGGTCACACGGTCTGCGGGTGGCTTGGGTGCATTAAATACCGGAACAACGTCAGCGCTGTTATCTAGGGCTTGGTTTGGAAATAAGCTGGCAGTATGGCCATCTTCTCCCAGACCCAAAATGACTAAATCAAAGCTACGCACCCCTGCTAGCGTTTGCGCATAAGCTTGCGCCCCTTTAATATTGCCCAATTCGGTTGGAATATCATGAATTTGATTAGCTGGCATCGCCACATGACTCAACCAAACATCGCGTGCCATCTTGCTGTTGCGTTCAATATGGTCCGCCGGTAAACAGCGGTCATCATTGTGATATACATGCCAATGAGCCCAGTCCGCTTGCGCTTTGCCTAAAAGTGCATAAATACTTTTAGGGGTGCTGCCACCCGCCAGCACAATCAAAAAACTACCGTATTTTTTGATGGCTTCATTTGCAGCTTGCAGAATACGGTTGACTGCCGCCTGGTTAATATCGTGTTGAGAATCAAAAGTGTGCCAGCGCGTATAACTTGATGTCATTAAAAA
>JBQTJZ010000059.1:0-11354 GCA_052386615.1 Methylophilaceae bacterium | reverse complement strand
AAGCTGCACCAGCTTTTCTCGTGTATTGCGCAATACTTCAGATTGCACATCAAACTCCTCACGTGAAATAAGCTCCATTTTGGTGAGCATGCCCTTAATTAGTGCATGAATATTTTTGTCTGCATCTGTTATGGGTGAATTGTTTAATATCTCTTTGATTTTATTAGATAAATCATTTAACGCATCTGAGTTTAGCATCATCGTTTCCTACTATTTTGGTGCAGTTTAACAGTTTTTTAGGTTTTTTTTAACTACATATCGAATTTATTATTAACTATAACTGATTGATTTTAATATATTTTTTATTGGCACGCGGTTTGCTTATGTGCTTTATGTCTTTTTTATTATCGTTTTAGGAGAAAATCTATGCGCAAGTCTGTATTACCAATAGCACTGATGGGTGCACTAACAATACCAGCTTATTCATATGCTGAAGATGCACCAGCCGAACCAGCATCACCACATACTTTTGCCTATAACGTTGGGCTATATAGCCAATACGTATTCCGCGGCTTAACGCAAACAGATAACAGACCAGCCATACAAGGCGGTGTTGATTACTCTCATGCCAGTGGTTTTTATTTAGGTGCTTGGGCTTCTAATATCAGCTGGCTTGAAGATGGTGGTAACTATGATGGCTCTAGTGTTGAAATCGACCTATATGGTGGCTACCGTAACACCATTGGTGATACAGGCATTGGCTATGATGTAGGGCTTTTGAACTATGTCTACCCAGGGGATAAAACAGCAGCCGGCAGTGCTAATGCCGGATTTACTGATCCATATACACTAGAAGCGTATGCGGCTCTTTCATACAAATGGCTGCAAGCAAAAGTTTCTTACGGTATTACCGATATTTTTGGTGCAGAAGACTCTGATGGTTCATATTACGCGGAGTTAAATGGCAATATTCCAGTGGGTGAGACTGGCTTTACTGTCAATTTGCATTATGGTTATCAAGATTACCGAGGTAGTGTGGGTGGTGTAAGCAATGATAGGCTTTATACCTACAACGACTGGAAGATTGGCGTAACTAAATCATGGAGCAATGGGGTTAATGTGGGCGTCTTCTACACGGATACAGATGCTGAAGATGCAGGCTATACCTTCCTTAATGACAACATTGGCGATGACACATTCACGGTATTTGTACAAAAAGTATTTTAATTTTAAGCAGGGGAGATGAAATGTCCATAAAACTAACTTCATCTTTATTTATATTCACCAGGAGGAAAACATGAAATTTGTATCCGCAATAATCAAGCCATTCAAGCTTGACGAAGTGCGTGAGGCTTTATCCGCCATTGGCGTACAAGGCATCACTGTTACAGAGGTAAAAGGGTTTGGTCGCCAAAAAGGGCACACAGAACTATATCGTGGAGCCGAATATGTGGTGGACTTTCTGCCAAAAGTCAAACTAGAAGTTGCTATCAAGGATGATATGTTGGACCAAGTCGTGGATGCAATCGAAAAAGCTGCAGCTACTGGCAAAATCGGCGATGGCAAAATTTTTATCTTTAACTTAGAGCAAGTTTACCGGATTCGCACTGGTGAAACTGGCCCAGAAGCACTATAAGGGGCATTAACATGAAGAAATTATTATCTATATTTTCACTCGTCGCCTTAATCGGCATGGGTAGCATTACCACTGCAAGCATTAGTTATGCAGAGGATATGGCAGCGGAAGCTACGGTGGAAGCTGTTGCCGATACCGCAGCAGCTGTTGATTCGGCTGTAGAAACAACCACAGAACCAGCCGCAACTGAATCTGCTCCTGCAGAAGCAGCGCCCGCTGCTACCCCTGTGCCTGACAAAGGGGATACTGCTTGGATGTTGATCTCTACCGTATTGGTAACGCTGATGGTGATTCCAGGTTTAGCGTTATTCTATGGCGGCCTAGTGCGTCAAAAAAATATGCTTTCTGTGTTGATGCAAACATTTGTGGTGTTCTCGTTGATGGGTGTGTTGTGGGCATTATATGGTTATAGCGTTGCATTCACCGGCGGCAACCCATTCTTCGGCGGATTAGGCAAAGCCTTTTTGGCAGGAGTGACGCCGGAATCATTAGGCGCTACATTCAGCAAAGGTGTTTATATTCCTGAATTAATATTCGTTGCCTTCCAACTGACATTTGCTGCAATTACTCCAGCCTTGATTATTGGTGCATTTGCTGAGCGTATGAAGTTCTCTGCAGTACTCGTATTCATGGTGTTATGGTTCACATTCGCATACTTGCCAATGGCACACATGGTCTGGTACTGGGATGGTCCAGATGCCATTACCTCAGCTGAATCCCTTAACACAGTATTAGCCAACGCCGGTTGGTTGTGGGCTAAAGGTGCACTCGACTTTGCAGGTGGCACAGTAGTTCATATTAATGCTGGTATTGCAGGTTTGGTAGCTGCCTTTATGCTAGGTAAACGTATCGGTTACGGTAAAGAAGCTATGACGCCTCATAGCTTAACCTTAACGATGGTAGGTGCTGCTTTACTATGGGTGGGTTGGTTCGGTTTCAACGCTGGCTCTAACCTTGAAGCTAACGGTTATGCTGCTCTTGCCTTAGTAAACACCATGATCGCTACTGGCGCTGCTACATTATCCTGGACATTCTCAGAGTGGTTCGTAAAAGGTAAACCATCCATGTTGGGTGCCGCCTCGGGTGCTGTAGCTGGCCTTGTTGCCATTACGCCAGCATGTGGTTTTGTCGGCCCAATGGGCGCAATTATTATCGGCTTAGTGGTTTCACCTATCTGCTACTTTTTTGTAGCTAAAGTGAAATACATGCTAGGTTATGACGATGCACTTGATGTGTTCGGCATACACGCTATTGGCGGTATTGTTGGTGCATTGTTAACTGGCGTATTCGTCAACCCTGCACTTGGCGGTGCAGGTGTCATTGACTATGTCGCTAATGGCGTAGCAGCTTACGATTTTGGTGCGCAAATGACAGCTCAAATCTATGCTGTTGTAACTGCAATCGTTGTGTCAGCAGTGGTAGCATTCATTTCACTCAAAATCATTGACTTACTGATTGGCTTGCGTGTAAGTGAAGAATCTGAGCGTGAAGGCTTAGATACTACAGAACATGGCGAACGTGCTTATCATGCATAGTTAATTTATGTTACTCAAAACGGCTCGTTTAGCGAGCCGTTTTTTTTACCCTTAATTTTTTAATTCTATAAACGCTATTGACAAACATGACTAAATGACTAAATATATAGTTATGAAAACCATTATCGATATCCCCCCCGAATGGAAAAATATTTCTGATTTATTTATTGCCTTAGGTGATGAACAACGTCAGCGAATTCTGCTAAGCTTCGACCAACATGAGCGACTCAATATCTTGCAAATTGTAGCGAGCTCAAAACTGGGACGAACCGCGGTCACACATCATCTTAAAGTACTTCATCACAGTGGCGCACTACAAAGTAAAAAAGTGGGTAAAGAAGTATTTTTCTGGATTGATAAAGATTTTATTACCGAACAGATTCAAGTGGTTCTCACTTATATTCGGCAAGAAATATAGGATATTGGGTCAATGATAAAAATTACTTCTTTAGTCAAACTATTATGCAAATTGCTCTTTCGCGTAAAGGTCAACGGCTTAGAGAATGTCCCGGCACAGAACCAACTGTTAATCGTGGCTAATCACGAATCGGTTTTAGATGGCCTGTTACTGGGTCTTTTTATTCCTAAAAAAGCAACTTTTGTTATACACACCAGTGTATTAAAAAACTGGTGGTTTCGGCAATTTTTGCGATTAACACCCCACTTGGCTGTTGATCCTAACAGTCCATACACCATGAAAAAAGTGATTCGCTTATTAGATGCTGGTGAAAATGTAGTCATTTTTCCCGAAGGACGCATCACGCTAACCGGTAACTTAATGAAAGTGTATGACGGTCCAGGGTTTGTGGCAGCGAAAACAAACGCTGCCATTTTGCCCGTACGCGTGGACGGTGCAGCGGAATCGTATTTTGGACGTCTATCTAACGATCATCCGAGAAAAATATTCCCTAAAGTTACCTTAACTATACTGCCCACTACGCATATCAGCACTCCCAAATCTGGCGATAATATAAATCTTTTGAGCACCCAGCAGCGTCGCCGTATTGCTGGCGAGGGGATGCGCGGCGTAATGCAAGAGTTGCTGTTTCAAACGCAAAAGAGTCGTACCTTATTTGAAGCATTTTTGGATGCACTAGATAAATTTGGTCGTCGCTATCCATTTATAGAGGATATGAACGAGATAGAAGAGACCTATCAAGCGCTATTGAAAAAAAGCCTAGCACTTGGCAAGTTGGTCACCAAAATAACAGCTGCGGATGAAAACGTTGGCGTGTTGATGCCTAACATCACCAACACCTTAGCACTGATTTTGGGTATGACCGCTTTTAATCGTATTCCTGCTATGCTCAATTACACTGCTGGCGCTGCAGGTATGCAAAACGCCTGCATTGCAGCCAAGGTAAAAACGGTTATCACCTCACATAAATTTATTGGGGTGGCTAATCTGGCGGGTGTTATCGAACAACTGGAGCATCTGAATATTGTCTATTTAGAGGATTTGCGCTCAAAATTTAACCTGATAGATCGTATATGGCTCATAGCGTATGCGCTGCATTACCCGCGTCTGGCAATGAAAACCAATTCGCCTGAACAACCCGCTGTCGTATTATTTACCTCAGGATCCGAGGGAAAGCCCAAAGGGGTTGTGCATTCTCATAAAAGTATATTGGCTAACATCTCGCAAGTGATGGCGGTGCTTGATCTAAATCCTACCGATAAATTTATGATGGTGCTACCGCTTTTCCATGCTTTTGGCTTTACTGGCACACTCATCGCTACGCTAAATGGCATTAAGATCCATGTATTCCCATAGCCGCTACAATACAAAGTCATCCCTGAAGTTATCTATGACCGTGCTTGTACCATATTCTTTGCTACGAGTACTTTTTTAGCTAATTACGCTAAATTTGCACATCCCTATGATTTTTACAAACTCAGAATCGTGCTTGCGGGCGCAGAGAAGCTCAATGATGAAGTGCGAAAAACCTACCAAGAAAAATTTGGCATTCGTATCTTGGAAGCATATGGAACAACGGAATGCGCACCTGGTGTCTCAATGAATACCCCCATGGCGAATTTGAATGGCAGTGTTGGGCAACTTTTACCCGGAATGCAACATAAACTGGAAGCAGTACCTGGTATCGATAGCGGTGGCTTGCTCCATGTAAAAGGTGAAAATGTGATGATGGGCTACTACCTGTTTGATGAACCTGGCATACTAAAACCACCCCCTAGTGGCTGGTACAACACAGGCGATATTGCAGAAATAGATGCAGAAGGTTTCTTACACATTAAAGGCCGTGTTAAGCGCTTTGCCAAAGTTGCAGGGGAAATGGTATCGCTTGAGGTGGTTGAACAAATCGCCAATACGGCTGCGCCAGAATACCAGCATGCCGCCACTACACAACCATGCCCACAACGCGGTGAAGCCATTTTTTTGTTCACCACAGACTACAAATTAAAACGGGAAGACTTACAAAGTGTAAGCAAAAATCTTAAATTGCCCGAAATTGCCATTGCCAGAAAAATAATTTCTATTCCCGAGATTCCTTTGTTGGGCACTGGTAAAACAGACTATGTCACACTTAAACAGATGGCCGAGCAGGTTTCATGAATCGAAGACAATTTTTACTCAGCGGGCTAGCAGGCTCTAGCCTATTAATGACTGGCTGCGCTGGGAAAAAATCTTGGCTCAGGTACATGGTGGAAAATGGCCTCTATAACGACTGTTTATCTGGCTTGCCTACACACCTAAAAAACCATGCCTTAATGCAACAAATCTGGGAGGGTATTGATGCCTCGCAAGTATGGGATAGCCATGTACATTTGGTAGGCACCGGTGATGCCAATCAAGGCGCTTGGCATAGCCCCAAAATGGATAGCCTTTGGCACCCCTTACTCAAAACCCAGAAACATTTTTATATGAATGGTGGTTGTGTTGATGATAGCAGAGTAGACGCTAGCTACGTTGACAGATTAGCGCACCTAATAGCCGAGATGCCACAGGGGTTTAAAACTATACTTTTCGCGTTTGAGTGGTTTCATGACGACAATGGTCAGTCTAATCAAGAAGCCTCTATTTTTCATGTGCCTAACAACTACACGGCAAAAATCGCCACACAATATCCGGATTATTTTGAGTGGGTCGCCTCTATACATCCTTATCGGGCTGATGGTTTAGAGGCATTAACACTAGCCCATGCCAAGGGTGCTAGAGCAATCAAATGGCTTCCATCCGCTATGAACATTGATCCTGCTTCAAAACAATGCGACAGGTTCTACCAGAAGCTAGCTGAACTTAATCTACCTATCATCTGCCATACTGGGCGAGAGCGCGCGGTACAAGGAGGCAACCAAAGCTACGGCAATCCCCTCAAACTAAGGCGTGCCCTCGATGCGGGGGTGAAGGTAATCTTGGCACATTGTGCCAGCGATGGTGAGGATATTGATTTAGACCAAGGCCAAAATGGCAAAATGGTCAAAAGCTTCACGCTATTTACCCGCATGATGGATACGCCTCAATATGAAGGACAGCTTTTTGGCGAAATCTCTGCCATCACCATCATTAACCATGTGGAGGCGATTCAGCCGATTTTAGAAAAAACCGAATGGCATCATCGACTAATCAACGGTTCCGATTACCCGCTCCCTGGTATTTTGCTCACCATCTCACCCGCGCAGCTAGCAGATGAGGGTTTATTAGACCCTGCTAGCATTCCATTTTTGCTAGAGGTCAGACATTACAACCAGCTAATGTTTGATTTTGCAGTAAAAAGACTCCTTCGTTATAAAGGCAAAGGATTCCCTAGACAAGTTTTTGAAACAAGGCAATTTTTTGAGTCCCAGGTCCCGGCTAAGCCTATGAATAACGCAAGGATTGATAATGGGTAATCAATTTCAACTATTAAAGGAGCAACGTTTTCGCCCTTTCTTTTTTACGCAATTTTTAGGCGCATTTAACGATAACGTTTTCAAAACTGCTCTGGTAACGCTAGTTGCTTTTCATGCTATCAGCTTAACCACAATGGATGGCCCAACACTTGCCACTTTACTGCCAGGCTTGTTTATTTTGCCTTTTTTTCTGTTTTCTGCAACTGCAGGACAAATCGCCGATAAATTTGAAAAATCGTACATCATTCGTCTGGTTAAACTATTTGAAATAGGCATTATGTTATTCGCCGGCGCTGGATTCTTTCTGCATCACATCGGCTTACTTTCTTGCGCACTATTTATGATGGGCACGCACTCCACCTTGTTTGGTCCTGTGAAGTATGCCTATTTACCACAACATCTAAAGACAGATGAACTCATCGGCGGTAACGGCATGCTGGAAATGGGTAGTTTTGTAGCAATTTTACTTGGCCAGGTGTTAGGTGCTTGGCTTGCTATGCAAAGTAACAACGAATTGATTATCAGCATCTCTGTCATCAGTCTCGCCATACTTGGCTATTGGACGAGCCGTGGTGTGCCAAACTCACCCGCTGGTGCCCCTCAATTAAACATTAACTGGAACCCTATTACCGCCACTTTTAGCAACCTTAAGCTTGTTTGGCAACACCCACCGCTGTGGTTCGCTATCATTGGCATTTCTTGGTTTTGGTTTTACGGCGCGACTCTACTGGCACAGTTTCCCAATTTTGCCAAAAACCTTTTACATGGCGACGAAAGCGTATTTATTTTATTGCTCAGTATCTTTTCACTCGGTATTGGCATTGGCTCGCTACTATGCGAGAAATTATCCAAACATAAAGTAGAACTGGGCCTAGTAATGTTTGGTGCGATTGGCTTAAGCCTTTTTGGCGTAGATTTATATTTATCGAGCACTGGCTTTCCTACAACATCTGCTTTCAATGTGAGTTATCTCACTTTTATGCACAACTTTGCCGCTTGGCGCTTGCTGGGGGATATTCTGCTGATAGGCCTATTTGGTGGATTTTATATTGTGCCGCTGTATGCTTTTTTGCAAAGCCATGCAGAAAAAAGCTATCAATCACGCGTCATTGCCGCCAATAACATCATGAACGCGCTGTTCATGGTTGTTTCTGCAGGGTTTTCATTATGGATTTTTAACCTCGGCTTTACTATTCCGCAGCTATTTTTAATCACTTCACTGCTAAGTGCGCTCGTCAGTATTTATCTATGCATTCGTCAACCGGCTTATTACAAAACATTTTTGCTATGGTTAAAAATAACCTCTTGATAAATAGGTTATTATTGAATTAAATTAAGTCTAACTGTTACATAAAGCAACCCCTTTTTAATGACAAGCAAACAACCCTCTATGCTTACCCGTCAAGTCATTTTTGATGGCTTAAGCTATTTTTTGCGCGGTAATCTACGCATCAAAAATGGACACCTACCACAACCCGGCCATGCAGTGACAAGCGATTTTTTTGGGATATGCGTTGCTAGTAATGTGGACTCTGCTACCGACGCTTTTGTAATTAGCGAATTAAAGGCTTTGGGTATTAGTAACGTACGGCTAGATTTTAGTTATGATGATTTGGATGGTTTCAATGCGCGTTTTTTGCAAACTTTAATTCACGAAAAATTTGACATAACATTGCATTTACTCCCCCCTTTTGCCGCCGCAAAGAATATGACCGATGCTGCCGAGCAAGCCGTTTGGAAGGCATTTTTACAAACAGTGCTTGACCGCTATGGCGCACAACTCCAGCAAGTCGAAATTGGCAACACCATTAACCGCAAGCGCTGGTCAGGCTTTAATTTTGATGGTTTTTTAGTCACCTGGCAAATTGCACATACCGAAGTAAAAGCACGTGGCATTAAGTTACTCGGCCCGAACGTGCAAGACTTTGAGCCTTTTTATAACATCAGCCTACTTAAAACCATGCAAGCCAATCACCAGCTGCCAGATATCCATACAAATAACCTATTTGTGGAACGAGTAAGCGAACCAGAACGTTTCGACCACCGTATTTTTAAGTATCGCTGGGCGACGATTTTTAGATACAATTTGATTAAAAAAGCGCGTATTTTACAGAACATTGGCCATCATTTTGGTGTAATACATACCACTTCATCTGCTGCATTTTGGGCCATTTATCGAATTGAACGTCTGTTAAAGCACGGTAAACAAAAGCAAGCCGATTATCTAACACGCTATTTCACGCTACTGGCAACATCTGGTGCCCTGCAACAGGCCAATTGGGGGGCGCTTATCTGTCACCGTGAAGGTCTAATCAATGATGGATTACTTGACGCCGAATATCCTCCATTAGAGCGAATTACCCACTATAAGAGGGCAGATGGCGAATTGAAAAACTACGCGCGCTACCCTAGTTTTTATGCCATGCAAATGCTTGCCAAGCTGTTAATCGATACACATTATGAGAAGGCAATCGCAACTGCTAATGGTTTGGAAATTCATCACTTTAATAACAGGTTTCAGCACATTCATGTGGCATGGACGATGAATGGCAAACTGGCCTTACTTAAACATATTTATGCGGAAACCACCCTGAATGCAGCAAAAATACTTCATCGCGATGGTGAACCGTTAAATGATAATACCGAGTTCATTACTGAAACACCCATTTACTTGATATGGGATATCGGGACAACTATCATCACCAAACCGCAAGCTGAACTAGCTAAAACACTAACGATTCACAAGCATGTTGAAAATTTGCAATACTTTCATTTTGATAACGATGGTTGGCAAGGTTTGGTGTTGGCTAAAAACGCAGATGAAGCTACTTTATTAATGCATGCGTTACACCCAAACCAATTACAAAGCCCGCAGAAGAAAGACGCTTTACGCCACGCGCGTAACGCTATTTGGGCAATAGAGGACCCACGTGACGGCTTACATGAACTTACGATTAAGCAACCTATTACAATGTATCCTCACAAAACGATAGTGGATCGTTTTAGGCCTAGTAAAGCCAAACGTAGCTGGAATGGTGCTATGGAATTATTGCGACGTGATATAGCCACTGCGCAACCTGTGGCTTACTTTGAAAAAGTACACGACCCCAGCTTAAAGCAAAATTTTTACATTTGCGAATTTGTAAAAGCGGATTGTACTCTTGGCCAAATATTTGCAGCTTTTGCACAAGATAAGCCTGCCTATTTGAATCTCAACCCTGAGAACGTTTACAAGCAATTTGCCCAGTTTTGTCACAAGATGCATAGCCGAGGGATTTACTTTAGAGATTTTTCAGGTGGTAATATTTTAGTGAATATTAGCGCTAACGATGAATGCTGTTTTTCATTGATTGATACCGCACGCATTCATGCGTTCAATCATTCGCTCGCTTTTAATTTAAGAATCGCAGATTTAACTAGAGCCTGTCACAAATTAGACTGGGTTGGGCGCAAACGCTTTATGCAACTTTATCTTGGGCTCACGGGTAGGCAGTTCCGCTGGCAGTATAAACTGCCATTTTATCTATATGATATTAAAGTAGCTCTTAAACATACGGTTGGCCGCAAAGGACTAAAACGTCTTATTAAGCGGTTAAAGGGCGATAGTTAATCTAATGAAAATCATGAGTATGTTTTAAGCAGAATGAATACCTTGTATTTTTGAAAGCCAAGTACCATACATCCTACGTTATGGAAGAATTGCAGTAATGCGAAGTAACCAAAACGAATTTAAACTTAAGGAGATTACTATGTGGACAACACCAGCTGCTACTGAAATGCGTTTCGGTTTCGAAGTTACAATGTACGTAATGAATAAATAAGTTTAAAGCTTATTATTTCAAAAAGGGCACCATGCTGTGCCCTTTTTTATTACCTTTGATCGAGCTTAAATCCCTT
Source organism: Methylophilaceae bacterium (assembly GCA_052386615.1). GTDB lineage: Bacteria > Pseudomonadota > Gammaproteobacteria > Burkholderiales > Methylophilaceae > JBQTJZ01. Next base: position 494 of record JBQTJZ010000059.1, on the reverse strand, counting down.
AGGCAGCATAACCCAAATCTTGCCAGTTTGCTTCATCGCACCAGCCTTTGCACCCGCTTCATCCCCCGCACCCCAATAAAAATCTGCACGTACGCCCCCCTTAATCGCACCCCCGGTATCTTGTGCTACCATTAAACGTCTGAGCGGAATAGCGCTATTGGGTTGTGTGGTTGATAAAAATACTGGGGCGCCGAGAGGAATAAATTTCGGATCTATCGCAACACTACGTTCTGCCGTAATAGGTACTCCCAACGCACCTAAGGGGCCTGGCAAACCTACGGGCAACTCTCTAAAAAATACATAGCTTGGGTTACTATTAAGTAAATCACGTAACTTGCCTAGATTGTTGCGCGCCCAATTTTTTATGCCCTGCATAGATGCTTGATCAGCAGTCAATTCGCCACGCTCAATCAGTAAGCGTCCTATCGAATGGTAAGCATGTCCGTTCTGATCTGCATAACCCACATGCGCTTGTTCTCCATTATCTAACTGCA